>NZ_JBSFWR010000049.1:0-58224 GCF_053594915.1 Kitasatospora sp. NPDC002543
GTCCAGCGAGAGGTACTCGGCGCCCCAGTCCTCGTCGGTGGGCGGCACGGCGGTGGGACAACCGCGCGGGTCAGGACGCGAAGTAGCCGTTCAGGTCGGCGATCACGTGGGTGTCCCCCCAGTTGTTGAAGAACGTCACCCGGCCGTCCACCACCGGGACGACGACCATGTTGGCCCTGGTCTGGCCGGCGGTGAAGTTGATGTTCGACACGGCCGGGCGGGCGGTGCCGTGCGGGTGGACGATCAGGTGGCTGTCGGCCGTCGGCTCGGTGACCGTGACGTTCAGGACGACCGCGGTGACACCGGTGGCCGGCACGCCTTCGAGCGCGGTGACCGGCACGCTGACGATGCCGCCGCCGCCCACCGTCCCGGCCCGCGCGCCGACACCGCCACGGGTGTCCAGCAGCCGGACCGGGGTGGTCGGGGAGAACGCCGAGCCGGAGCCGCCGTAGTAGCCGGTGACGTCGGCGATCAGGTCGACCTCGCCCGCGCTGTTGCGCAGGTCGACCTTGCCGTTCACCACGGGCACCGTCACCAGGTTGGCGACGATCTGTCCGGCCGCGTAGTTGAGGTTGGAGACGTCGGGCAGCGGCCGACCGTCGGGGTAGACCGTGACGTGGCCGGACCCGGTGGGGTTGACGGCGGTGACGTTCATGACGACGGCGGTGACGCCGGTGGCCGGGACGCCCTTCACGCCGGCCACCTGGAGGCCGACGACGCCGCCGGGGCCGACCCGCTGGGCGGGGGCGCCGGTGCCGTCCCGGGTGTCCAGGAAGCGGGCCGGGGTGATCGGGGAGAACGCCGAGCCGGTGTCCCCGTCCGTGTAGTAGCCGGTGACGTCGGCGATCAGGTCGACCTCGCCCGCGCTGTTGCGCAGGTCGACCTTGCCGTTCACCACGGGGACCGTCACCAGGTTCGGGACGATCTTCCCCGCCTCGTAGTTGAGGTTGGAGACGTCGGGCAGCGGCCGGCCGTCGGGGTAGACCGTGACGTGGCCGGACCCGGTGGGGTTGACGGCGGTGACGTTCATGACGACGGCGGTGACGCCGGTGGCCGGGACGCCCTTCACGCCGGCCACCTGGAGGCCGACGACGCCGCCGGGGCCGACCTTCTGGGCGGGGGCGCCGGTGCCGTCCCGGGTGTCCAGGAAGCGGGCCGGGTCGATCGGGACGAACCGGCTCCGGGTGGCCGTGGTGGGGGCGGTCACGGTGAAGGCGTTGGGGAGCGAGACTCCGTAGACGCCGTCGAGTTCGAGGTTGTAACTGCCCGGCGCCAGGCCGTTGGTGTCGAGCAACACGTCGATCGCGGTGCCGTCGGCGTTCACCGAGAGCGTCCGCGGCCACTGCGTGCCGGAGGTGCCGCTGCCCACCAGCTTGGCCTTGCTGCCCAGGTTCAGCCCGGTGCCGCGGACCACGGCCTGGACCCTGGTGCCGGCGGCGCCGGTGGAGGGGCTGACCGAGAACAGGGCCGGCTGCGGCCGCGGTCGGGGGCAGGAGGAGTCGCACAGGCCCTGCAGGCTGTACTCGATCGGAAGGGCCGTCGTGACGGCGCTCATGATCAGCGCGGCCTGGCCGGTGTCGGCGTTGTTCGTCGCCTGGCACACGCCGAACGAGCCGGAGTTCGAGCACTGGTGGCTGTAGTAGCCGCGGTCCCAGTGGGCGCCGCTCAGCAGGTCGAAGTAGGGCTGCGCGCCGACGGTGGTGCTGACGTTGCCGACGAGCTTGAACGACTGCGAGGGCTTCATGTCGACCACCGCGCAGTAGCCGGTCGCGTCCTCGGTGAGCACTCCGCTGCGCTGCGGGAAGCCGTCGATCGAGATCGGGTGGGCGGTGCACTCCGGTGCCCAGCCGTCGGCGGTGCCGACCTTCCAGGTGTCCACGCTGGTGTGCAGGGGCTCGTCCTTGTACCCGGCCGCGAACAGGACCATGGTGTACGAGGTCGAGCCGGTGTTCAGGCAGCTGGTGCCCCACTGGGTGCAGATGTTCTTCCCGGCGGGGTCGAGCACGGCGGCGAGCACACCCGGGCCGTACAGGTTCCTGCCCGGCCGCGAGCCGAGCCAGAACTTGTCCGTCGCCGCACCCTCGACCCGGACGCACCGGGCGTCCAGGGCAGAGGTCAGGTCGAACCGGAGCGACGGGCCGCCGACTGCGGTGGAGGACGGGGTGAGGCACTGCGCGGCCGCCGTGACGTCACGCCGGACGAGCTTGTAGCTGTCCGTCTCCCAGGTCCGGATCGGGACCAGCAGCGCGGTGTACGCGACACCGGCGGTCAGGGAGCAGGTCTTGACCGAGTAGCCGTACGCGATGAACGAGCAGACCTCGCCGCCCGTGCCGTCCAGCACCTTCAGTTCGGCGTTCAGCTGGTTCTTGAGGTTGCCGAAGTCGATCACCTCGGACGTGGAGTGCCGGTCGGCCGGCAGGCTCAGGCACACGGCCTCCTGCGAGCCCTGCGGCATCGGGACCTCGACGCCCCAGGTGCCGTCGAACCCGCTCTGCGGCCAGGCGGTGCAGCCGGCGGTCTCCTCGGTCCGGTGGACCACCAGCCCGTACGCCTTGGACGGGCTGCCGGTCAGCAGCACGCGGAACGGGGCGGTGCCGCTCAGCCGGCAGATGCCGGTCGAGTCACCGAAGTCGCACTGCTTGGCGCCCGAGGCGTCGGCGATCTGGCCGGTGACCGGCACGCCGTCGGCGGGCGGCCGGTTGAGCAGGTAGACACCCTTGCCGGAGGCGGTCGGCAAGGTCAGGCAGAGCTGCTGGCCGGGCCCGGCGAAGGTGCCGGTGGCCGGACCGGCTGTCAGACCGGTGTCGTTGGCCGCGACGCAGCCCCGGGTCTCCTTGGCCGAGTGGAAGGCCATGCCGAACGCGCCGGCCGGGGCCGTGTACGCGTCGACGGTCCAGGTGTAGTCACCCGCCGTCAGGTCGCAGGAGGACGGCGCGCAGGGACCGCCCCGCTCGGTGCCGTCGGCCGCGAACAGCCGTCCGGGGACGCCCGAGCCGTCGCCCTTGACCGGGCCGAAGACGTACCGCGCGGCCTCCGGGACGCGCAGCGTCCGGCATCGCGCGGTGGAGGCCAGGTCCGGGGAGACGCCGAAGGCCTGGGGCTCGACGGTCGCGCACCCGTCCGGGCGGGAGAGCCGGGCCGCGGAGAGGTCGTACTCCAGGGCCGAGCCGTTGTAGCGCTGGACGGTGATCCGGAACGGCGCCGAGCCGGTCAGCCGGCAGTCGGGGTAGGTCGCCTTGCCGCAGACCTGGGCGCCCGTGCCGTCGTAGACGACGGGGGTGACGCCCGGCTGGGTGGCCTCGGTGCGCAGCACGTCACCGGCGACGAGGTCGTTCACCCGGTAGCAGTCGCCGGCCGAGCCGAGCGCCAGGGAGCCGTGGAAGACGGTCGGCGCGCCGAGGGCGAGGTCGGCGGCGCCGACCGTGCGGCAGGCCGTGGTGGACTGCAGCGGCAGGTACGAGAGCGCCAGGCCGGTCGGCGAACCGCCGCCGTTGCCGACCTTCAGCGTGTAGGTGCCCGCCTGGGTGGTGGCACACCGCAGGGTCCGGTTGCCGTCCCAGCTCGGGCCGATCGGGTCGTCGCAGGTCAGCGTGGTGCCGTCGGGTGCGGTCACGGTCGGGTTGATCGATCCCTGGGTGGGGACGATCTGCAGGAGCAGCAGGTCCTTCTGCTGCGGGAGCGTCAGGCTGAAGGCGGCGGCCACGCCCTGGCCGACGGCGCAGTTCGTCACCGTGCCGGGCTGGAGCGCCGCCGGGCACGGGTCGTTCGTGGCGGCCTCGCGCAGCTCGCGGGCGAGGGCGTCCTGGTCGGTCTTCCGGTCCGGCGCCGCGCTCGGGGCCGGGCTCGGGTTCGCGGTCGGGTTCGCGGTCGGGCTCGGGTCCGCCGGTGCGCCCGCCCGCGGCGAGGGGGCCGGCGTCGGCGCGGCCTCCACCGCCCCGGCCGGCGCGGTCTGGCCCACCAGCGAGGCCAGAACGGCCAGCAGGAGGGCTCCGGAGGCGGCTGCGGCTGCGCCCCGGCCTCGTTTCCGACGTACTCGTCTGCCGATCGGCAGCACGTTCATCCATTCCCCCCGGTTCGGGCAGGTCGTGCTCACGGAAACCACACATGTGGTCGAGCGGGCGGAGTCTAGCGGGACGCCCACGGGCCGTGCCATCCCATAACAGGGCGCTGACCAGCCCGTTCGGGGCCCCGGGCCGAGGCGGTGACCGGGCGGACCGACGTCACCGCCGGAACCGGACGACTCGTCACCGTCCATGACACCGGGACGGCCCTGCCGTACCGTCCCTCCACGTGACCCCCGATCAGGCGCGCGTGAACCAGATCTTCCTTCCGGACACCTACGCCCGCGGCGTTCCGTACGAACTCCTGCGGGAACTGCGCGAATCCGCGCCCGTCTGCCGGGTCGAGGAGCCGCCGGTCGGCGGCTGGCCGGGCGGGCCGGGGTACTGGGCGGTGCTGCGGCACGCGGACGTGAAGCACGTGCTGCGCAGCCCCGAGCTGTTCTCCTCGCACCTGGGCGCCACCCAGATCCGCGACCCCGACACCCCGGCGGACCTGGAGTTCGCCCGGGCGATGATGCTCAACCAGGATCCGCCGGACCACTCGCGGCTGCGCCGGATCGTCGCCGCGGCCTTCACTCCGCGGGCCCTGGCGGAGTTGGCGGAGGCGGTCGACGGCCGGGTGCGGGAGCTGGTCGAGGAGGTGCGGCCCGCGGGCGGCGCGGACTTCGTCCGGCTCGCTGCGGACCTGCCGGTGTGGACGCTGGCCCGGGTGATGGGTGTGCCGGAGCAGGACCGGGGGCTGCTGCTGGACTGGGCGAACCGGGTGATCGGCTACCAGGACGCCGACTACGCCCACTCCAGCACCGTCGAGCCCGCCCTGCTGACCGATCTCGGCCGCGCCGCGCTCGCCCACCGCCCCACCGTCCGGACCGGCCCGGACGGGCAGCCGGTCAACCCCCGCTCCCGCGCCGCGCTGGCGGACATGTTCGCCTACGCCCACGGCCTGGCCCGGCGGCCCGCCCCGGGCGGCCTGCTCGCCCGGACGCTCGGGGCGGGGCTGACGGTCGAGGAGTTCGAGACGATGTTCTTCCTCTTCGCCGTCGCCGGGAACGAGACCGTCCGCAACGGCCTCCCCGGTGGCCTCTACACCCTGCTCGGCCATCCGGAGCAGTACGAACTCCTGCGTTCCAACCCGGAGTTGGTTCCCTCGGCGGTGGAGGAGATGCTGCGGTACTGGCCGCCGGTGACGGACTTCCGCCGCACCGCGACGCGGGACGTGGAGCTGGGCGGACGCGCGGTCCGGCGGGGCGACAAGGTGGTGGTCTACCACGCCTCCGCCAACCGGGACGGGGCGGTGTTCCCCGACCCGGACCGCTTCGACATCACCCGCAGTCCGAACGACCACGTGAGCTTCGGCCACGGGCCGCACTTCTGCCTCGGCGCCCAACTCGCCCGGATCCAGCTGCGATCGGCGCTGCGCGAGCTGCTCGCAGGCCTCCCCGGGCTCGCCCTGGTGCCGGGGCGGCCGCCGCAGCACCTGGTGTCCAACTTCCAGAACGGCCTCAAGTCGCTGCCGGTCCAGTGGGGTTGAGGCGGCCGCCCGGGTGGGCCGACGGCTACTCGAAGCGTGCCGGGTCGCCGGCCCCGCGACGGACGATCTCCGCCTCGCCGCTGGAGAAGTCCACGACGGTCGTCGGCACCGTGCCGCAGTCGCCCGAGTCCAGCACGGCGTCCAGCTGGTGGTCGAGCCGTTCCTTGATCTCCCAGCCCTGGGTCATCGGTTCGTCCTCGCCGGGCAGGAGCAGCGTGCTGGAGAGCAGCGGCTCGCCGAGTTCGGCGAGCAGGGCCCTGGTGACGGTGTGGTCGGGGATCCGGACGCCGACGGTCTTCTTCTTCGGGTGCATCAGGCGGCGCGGGACCTCCTTGGTGGCGGGCAGGATGAAGGTGTAGCTGCCCGGCGTCGCGGCCTTGACGGCGCGGAAGACGTTGTTGTCGATGTGGACGAACTGGCCGAGCTGGGCGAAGTCCATGCACATCAGCGTGAAGTGGTGGCGGTCGTCGAGACGCCGGATCGACCGGATCCGTTCGAGGCCGTCGCGGTTGTCCAAGCGGCAGCCCAGGGCGAAACAGGAGTCGGTCGGGTACGCGATGAGGTCCCCGGACCGTAGGCCGTCGGCCACGGTGCCGATGGTGCGGGGCTGGGGGGATTCCGGGTGCACGTCGAAGTACTTCGCCATTGGCCGACCCTAAGGGATCCCGGCCCCCGTTCGGTGCAGCGGCCTCCGTGCCGGTGCGTCCGCCCCCAGCGGCGTCCTGCCGGTCATTCCCGCGGGGTCTGGCGCGGGGACGAGCGCGGGGGGACGCGCAGGGAGCCGCGCAGGAACAGCAGCGCGAGCGCCGCGATCCCCGCGCCGAGCCCGTACACCACGGCCGCCCCGGACCCGAGGGTCGCGCCGCCGAGCACCGTTCCCAGGCCGATCCCGGCGTAGATGGCCGAGGAGTTGAGCGAGACCACCAGCGGTGCCTCCTGCGGAGCGACGCCGATCAGCCGGTGCTGCTGCGGCGGCGTCTGGCACCAGCTGCTCGCCCCCCACAGCAGCACCAGCAGTCCGGTCAGTGGGACGGCCCCGGTGCGGGACGCCGCCAGCCCGGCCAGTACCGCGAGCGCCGCCGCCATCGTGGCGTACCCGGCGGTCAGGACCGTCGTGGAGCTCCAGCGGTCGGTGGCCCAGCCGGCGGCGAGGTTGCCGGCCACCGCTCCGAGGCCGTAGAGGAGGAGCATCCAGAGCGCCGAGCCCTCCGGGACCCCGACGGCGCCCAGCACCGGCACGCTGTACGCGTAGGCGGTGTAGCTCGCCGCCATGCCGAGGACGGTGAGCGGCAGCACGGTGAGGACGGCCGGGCGGCGCAGGACGGCGAGCCGGGTGCGCAGCGGGACCCGGGCGTTGCCCGGCAGCGGCGGCATGCTCGCGCGCAGGGCGGCGGCGACCAGCAGGCAGAGTCCGGCGACCAGGCCGAGCGCGGTGCGCCAGCCGAACCAGTGGCTCGCGGCGTTCCCGAGCGGCACGCCGAGCGCGGTCGCGACGGTCAGGCCGCCGATCACCACCGCGAGCGCGCGGGCCCGCAGTTCGGGGCGGACCAGCGAGGCGCCGACCGCTCCCGCGTTGGGGGTGTACGCGGCCGCGCCGGCCGCGGCGAGGACGCGGGTGGCGAGCAGGACGGCGGTGTCCGGTGCGAGCGCCGAGCCGAGGTTGGCCACCCCGAGGGTGGTGAGCGCGGCGACCAGAAGCGTCCGTCGGGGCAGGCGGGCCAGCAGGGTGGCGAGCACGGGGGAGAGGACGGCGTAGGCGGCGGCGAAGACGGTGATCGACTGGCCGGCGGTGGCGGGGGTGACGCGCAGGTCTGCGGCCATGGCGGGGAGGAATCCGGCGACCACGAAGGCGTCCGTGCCGACGGCGAAGGTGCCCAGTGCCAGGACCAGGGTGGAGGGTAATCCGCTGGTCGGCCCGGGTGGGGACGGCGGGGCGGGGGTAATCAGGACATCGGACATCCGGGTTCACCTCGGGAGTCGGTGCGGGGCCCGCGGGGGTACGGGAGCGGGGGGCGGAAGGGAGGGGAGGAGCGCCGGGGAAGGGGAGCGTTCAGACCGTCAGACGGGCGTAGTGCCGCCGGGTGCGCTCGGCCGCGCCGGCGGGTGCGGCGGCCATCAGGTCGGCCACCGTCTGTCCGGCCAGCTCGCGCCGCCAGGCCAGTTCGGCCCGGCGCATCGCGGTGGCCACCCCGCACGGGAGCCGGAAGTCGTCGCCGGCGGCGGCCGCCCCCTCCGTGCGCTGCCGGATCTCGGTGCAGCGGAAGAGGTCGTCGGGGCCCTCGATGGCCGCGACCACGTCCATGAGCGTGATCCGCTCCGGGGGACGGGCCAGCCGGAAGCCGCCCCGGGCGCCGGGGACGGAGCTGAGGACGTCGGCCCGGACCAGCGCCTGTAGGCGCTTGGTCAGGTAGGCGGGCGGGAGGTCGAACCAGGCCGCCAGCCGGGCGGTCGGCACCGGTCGGCCGTCGTCCAGCCAGGCCAGCGTGAGGCAGCAGTGCAGGCCCCACTCGACTCCCTCGCCCATGCGCATAACCGGGACACTACATGTCCTGGTTTCCTCGCGGAAGACGTGACGACGGAAGGTGGAAGGCGAGCAGGACGGCGTGCGGGACGGCGCGTGGTAGTGCGGGGCGGCGCACCGGCCGACGGTGCGCCGGTGGTCAGTTCGCGCAGCAGTCCGGGCACAGCCCCCGGTAGGTGACCTCCGCCTGCGCCACGGCGAATCCGAAGCGCTGTTCGGCCGGCAGGTCGGCTAGCGGATTGCCCCGCGGGTGGACGTCGCGGATGGCGCCGCAGCCGGTGCAGATCAGGTGCTGGTGCGGATGGTGCGCGTTGGGGTCGTACCGCTTGGCGCGCCCGTCGGTGGCCACCTCGACGACCTCGCCCAGCGTGACCAGCTCGCCGAGGGTGTTGTAGACCGTGGCCCGGGAGATCTCCGGGAGGCGCTCGGCGGCCCGGGCGTGGACCTCGTCGGCGGTCAGGTGCACGTGCTCGCCGTCCAGGACCTCGGCCACGACACGCCGCTGGGAGGTGAGGCGCCAGCCGCGCCCGCGCAGCCGCTCCAGCAGGTCACTCATATCGGTTCACCTATTCAGGTCAAGGGGAGGACCGGAGTTTACCAATGCACATCCGGTGCCTTCCGGTTCCCGATCGGATATGGCTTTGGTGTCTTTCTTGACTTGGATTCCGTCCATCGTAGGATCGGCTCCGGCGCTAGCCTGGGTAGCAGCAGCACGTGACTTCCGTCGCCGCCGTGCGCAACGGCGAGCAGCGGCCACACGTGACGCGCCAGGACCAGGCAGCAGCAGTAGGTGCCGTAGGTAGCAGAGAAGACACCGTGATCCGCCTTGTGAGGGAAGGATTCCCATGTCTGACAACCACGATGCAACCGGCGTAGAGGCGAACGCGGAGGGCTGCCCGGTGATCCACGGGCGGGCGCCGCATCCCACCCAGGGCGGCGGGAACCGCCAGTGGTGGCCGGAACGGCTCAATCTCAAGATCCTCGCGAAGAACCCGGCCGTGGCCAATCCGCTCGGTGCGGACTTCGACTACGCCGAGGCCTTCAAGACCCTCGACCTCCCGGCCGTCAAGCGGGACATCCAGGAGGCCCTCACCACTTCGAGGGACTGGTGGCCGGCCGACTTCGGTTACTACGGTCCGTTCATCATCCGGATGGCCTGGCACAGCGCCGGCACCTACCGGATCAGCGACGGCCGCGGCGGCGCCGGCGGCGGCCAGCAGCGCTTCGCCCCGCTGAACAGCTGGCCCGACAACGCCAGCCTGGACAAGGCCCGCCGCCTGCTGTGGCCGGTCAAGAAGAAGTACGGCCGCGCGCTGTCCTGGGCCGACCTGATCGTCCTGTCCGGCAACGTGGCCCTGGAGGGCATGGGCTTCCGCACCTTCGGCTTCGGCGGCGGCCGGGTCGACGAGTGGGAGCCCGACGAGGACGTCTACTGGGGCCCCGAGACCACCTGGCTCGGCGACGAGCGCTACACCGGCGACCGCGAGCTGGAGAACCCGCTGGCCGCCGTCCAGATGGGCCTGATCTACGTCAACCCCGAGGGCCCCAACGGCAACCCGGACCCGATCGCCGCCGCCCGCGACATCCGCGAGACCTTCTACCGGATGGCGATGAACGACGAGGAGACCGTCGCGCTGATCGCCGGCGGCCACACCTTCGGCAAGACCCACGGCGCCGGCCCGGCCGACAACGTCGGCCCGGCCCCCGAGGACGCCCCGATCGAGCAGCAGGGCCTCGGCTGGAAGAGCCGCTTCGGCACCGGCGTCGGCGGCGACGCGATCACCAGCGGTCTGGAGGGCACCTGGACGCCCACCCCGATCACCTGGGACAACAGCTTCTTCGAGACGCTGTTCGGCTACGAGTGGGAGCTCACCAAGAGCCCGGCCGGCGCGTGGCAGTACAAGCCCAAGGACGGCGGCGGCGAGGGCACCGTGCCGGACGCGCACGACCCGGGCAAGCGGCACGTGCCGATCATGCTCACCACCGACCTGTCGCTGCGCTTCGACCCGGTCTACGAGCCGATCTCCCGGCGCTTCCTGGAGAACCCGGAGGAGTTCGCCGACGCCTTCGCCCGCGCCTGGTTCAAGCTGACCCACCGCGACATGGGCCCGGTCGTCCGCTACCTCGGCCCGGAGGTCCCCGGCGAGCACCTGCTCTGGCAGGACCCGCTGCCGGAGGTCACCTACCAGCAGATCGGCGCGGCCGACGTCGCCGACCTCAAGCGGCGGATCACCGCCACCGGCCTGTCGGTGTCCGAACTGGTCTCCACCGCCTGGGCGGCCGCCTCCTCCTTCCGCTCCAGCGACAAGCGGGGCGGCGCCAACGGCGGCCGCATCCGGCTCCAGCCGCAGATCGGCTGGGAGGTCAACGAGCCCGACCGGCTGGCCACCGTGCTGCGCGCCCTCGAAGGCGTGCGGCAGGAGTTCAACGCCCAGGCCGGCGACAAGCAGGTCTCGCTCGCGGACCTGGTGGTGCTGGCCGGCGGCGTCGGCGTCGAGCAGGCCGCCAAGGCGGCCGGTCTGGCCGTCGAGGTGCCGTTCGCGCCCGGCCGGGTGGACGCCCCGCAGGAGCTGACCGACACCGAGTCCTTCGCCGCGCTGGAGCCCAAGGCGGACGGCTTCCGCAACTGGGTCGGCAAGGGCAACCGGCTGCCGGCCGAGTACCTGCTGCTCGACAAGGCCAACCTGCTGGGCGTCAGCGCGCCCGAGCTGACCGTGCTGGTCGGCGGCCTGCGCGTGCTGGGCGCCAACCACGGCAGGTCCGCGCACGGCGTGCTCACCGAGACCCCCGGTGTGCTGACGAACGACTTCTTCGTCAACCTGCTGGACCTGGGCACCAGTTGGACGGCCACCTCGGAGGACGCCCACACCTTCGAGGCCCGGGACGAGTCCGGCCGGGTGCGGTGGACCGGCACCCGTGCCGACCTGGTCTTCGGCTCGAACGCCGAACTGCGGGCCGTCGCCGAGGTGTACGCGGCCGACGACGCCAAGGAGAAGTTCGTGGAGGACTTCGTCGCGGCCTGGGTCAAGGTCATGAACGCGGACCGCTTCGACCTCGCGTGACACTCGACGGCTGACGGCTGACGGCTGACGGCTGACGGCTGACGGCTGACGGCTGACGGCGGGAGCCCGGGGCGCCGACCCCGGACTCCCGCCGTCGCGTTCTACCGGGCCCCCGGCGAGTCCACGCCGACCGGATGGCGGGCCCGGACGGCGGGCGCGTTCGCGGTGCCGGGCGGGCTTCACCCGGCCTCGCCGGCACCTCCGTCCGGCTGTTGCTCCTCCGCCCGCTTCTCGGCCGCCCGGACCTGCTCCGCGAACGCGTGCGCGTCGATCCGCTCGACCGCGGCCCCGTGCCGGGCGGCCAGCTCGTCGGCCGGTCCCGGGGCGGACTCCTTGATCTCCAGGGCGAGCAGCGCCCCGCCGTCCGGCACCCGGGGCGAGAGCAGGATCAGCCCCGCGCCGCCCTCGCTCGCCTGGTGCTCCTCGGCGGCGTTGCCGAGCGCCGCGCCCGCGGCGAAGCCCAGCAGCACACCGACCGGTCCGCCGAGCAGCCCGATCAGGCCGCCCAGCACGCTGGAGCCGACGGTGGCCAGACCCGCGCCCCGGGTGAAGGTGTCCTCGATCTCCAGCAGGCCGTCGGTGCTGCGCTCCATCGCCGCCGCCATCCGCAGGCCCGGCAGGTGCTGCGCCTCGTCGAAGGCCGGGCGCCACGAGCCGGCGTCGGGGAAGGTCAGCAGGACGACGTTGTGCCGGTCGCTCATCGCACTCCGATCGGGACGGGGTTGCTCGGGTCTTCCATCGTGGCCTCCCATGGCCGCCCCGGCCACAGGAGCGCTTACCGGGTGGCCTCCGGCGGGTGGCCTCCGGCGGGTGGTCGAGCACCGGTCCGAGGTCCGGCGGGAGGCGCTCGACCAGCAGGGCGACGCCCTCCTCCGGGGTGTCGGCGGTGCCGATCGGCGGACCGGGTGCGCCGTCCCCTCCGAATCGAACACGGCGGACCTCTCCGGTGATCGATTGCCACCAACTCGCCGTCGCCGACACGGAATTGCCCGGATCGAGTGAGTGCGGCCGGGACACGCCCGAGCACCCCGGGGACCGCTGCCAGGATCGGGGTCCGCACCGGCGGACCGCCCCTCGCAGAGTGCCACCGGCACCGCTGCCGACCCACCGCGCCCACCCGGCGGTGAGGGCTGCCCGCGTGCGGACCCGCCGCGGCCACCGGCCGCCGTACCAGGGAGGACCACCGTGTCCCAGCAGGTCGACAAACCCGGGAACCCCGAGAAGCCCCAGGCCGAGCCGGACGGCCGCGAGCCCGCCGAGGCCCGGCGCGAGGGCCGTGAGCACCTCGGTCGTGAGCACCTCGGTCGCGAGCAGGACCGCGACGAGGACCGCGACCAGGACCGCGACGAGGGCCGCGACCGCGGCGAGGCCGAGCGGGAGGAGGCCGAGCACGACGAGGAACTGCGCCTGCGCTTCCCCGGCGACCGCCGCGCCCGGGCCGGCGCCTCGATGTCGGCGAGCGCCATGCTGCGCCGCCTGCCCCACCTGGTGCGCCGCGCGACGACGCTGGCCTGGGCGGCGGACCGGACGTCCACCGTGCTGCTGCTGGTCTGCCAGGTGCTGGCCGGCGTGTTCGGGGCGCTCGCGCTGTACGCCACCACCGGCACCCTCGGCGCCCTGCTGGTGCCTGGCCCGGTCACCGAGCACCTGCGCACCGCCGCGCCCTCACTGCTGCTCCTCACCGTCTCGGCCGCGCTGCGCGCCGTGCTGGGCATCACCGTGGTCGGCCTGTCCGGGCGGGTCTCGCCGCGGATCACCCGGGAGGCGGAGCTGGCGCTGATCGCGGCCGGGTGCGCCGCCGAGCTGAAGGCGTACGACGAGCCCGCCTACAACGAGCAGTGGGAGGCCGCCGACCGGGGCGCCTCGACCACGCCCGACCTGCTCTCCAACGCCCAGGACGTGATCGCCTCCACGGTCTCGCTGGCCGCCGCCGCGGGCGTCCTGGCCACCCTCCACCCCTGGCTGGTGCCGCTGCTGCTGCTCGGCTCGGTGCCGACCGGGGTCGGCGCCGTGCGCACCGCCCGGATCCACTACCTGGCGGCGGTGACCACCAACGAGGACCGCGGGGCGCTGCGCGTCTACCGGTGGTTCCTGATCGACAAGACCCGTGCGGACCAGGTCCGTTCGGACCAGGTCACGCCCTTCCTGATGGCCAAGTACCGCCGAGCCGAGGGGAAGATCGTCGCGGCCACCGACCGGGCGACCAAGGAGGCCGCCAAGGTCTCGCTGCTGGCCGCGCTCGGCACCGGGGCGGGCAGCGCGCTGATCTGGGGCACCCTGCTCTTCCTGGTGGGCAGCGGCCGGATCGACCTGGCGGCGGCCGGCACCGCCACCTTCGCGCTGCGCACCGCCGCCACCGGCCTGCACGGCCTGGTCGGCAACGGCGCCCGGCTGTACCGGATGGGCCTGTACCTGGACGACTACTTCACCTTCCTGGACGAGGCCGGCGGCCACCGCATCCGGCGCGGCCACCGGGTGCCCGCCGCACCGCGGTCGGTCGAGGTGACCGACCTGGTCCACCGCTACCCGGGCGAGCAGCAGGAGCCGGCCCTGCGCGGGGTCAGCATGACGCTGCGGGCCGGCGAGGTGGTCGCCGTCATCGGGCAGAACGGCAGCGGCAAGTCGACCCTGCTGAAGCTGCTCTCCGGCCTCTACCTGCCGCAGTCGGGCCGGATCACCTGGGACGGCGTTCCGGTGGAGGAACTGGACGCCGACGCCATGTGGGCCCGGGTGGCGCGGGTGCCGCAGGAGTTCGCCCGCTGGCCGCTGGGCGCCGCCGAGAACGTCCACCTGGGGCACCTCACCGAGCGGCCGATGGCGGACGTCGAGGACGCGGCGGCGCGCACCGGCTTCGACGAGGTGGTCGCCCGGCTGCGCTCCGGCTGGCGCACCCTGCTGGCCCAGGGCTGGTGGGGCGGCGCCGAGTTGTCGGGAGGTGGCTGGCAGCGCGCGGCGGTGGCCCGGGCGCTCTACCGCACGGTGCGCAGCCCCGGCCTGCTGATCCTGGACGAGCCGACCTCCGACCTGGACCCGCGCGCCGAGCACCGCATTCTGCACGCCCTGCGCGACCTCGCTCCGGGCCGGATCACCCTGCTGGTCACCCACAACATCGCCAACGCGGCGGTCGCGGACCGGGTGCTGGTGATGGACCGGGGCCGGATCGTCCAGTCCGGCACTTGGTCCGAGCTGGCCGCGCGCCCGGACGGGCTGTTCCGCGAACTGCTGGACCTCCAGCGGGACCGTGCGGTCCCCGCCCAGCGGACGGGCACGGGGGAGGAGGAGCGCTGACCGGTACGGCCGTCAGGCTCCGGCGCGGGCCGCACCGCGCAGCCTGCGCCAGGCGCGGCTGACGGAGGCCGGCCCGGTGCGTCCGGCGACGGGCGCACCGGGCTCCCAGGCCCGGGCCGCCCCGGCGAGGGTCTCCCGTGGCGCCGGGCCCGCCGGAGCCGTCTGGCCTGCCGGAGCCGTCGGGCCCGCCGGGTTCGCTGAATCAGCCGGGTCCGCCGCGCGGGCCCGGGCGGCGCGCAGCAGCTCCGCCGGCCCGAGCGCGTCGAGCCGCGCCCGGGCGTGGTCGAGCAGCGCGGCGCAGGCCTCGGTGATCGCGGCCTCGCCGAGCGGGCGGGCGGGCAGGACGAGGCCTGCCGTCAACTGCCCCTCCAGGGCGGTGCGCAGATCCTGGACGGAGAGGTCGCGGACGGTCAGCGACAGGTGGGCGGAAAGGCCTCCGGCGCCGACCGCCCGGTGCGCGAAGCCGCGCGGGACGTAGAGCACGCCGCCGGGTTCGAGCACGCCGTGCAGGCGCAGCGGGGAGCGCTCGTCGTCCGGGAGTTCGCCGAGCCGCCAGTGCGCGGTGGTCGGCGCGTCGTGGACGTACCAGGTCTTGCGCCCGGCGGCCTGGAGCACGAACACGTCGGCGTCGTCGCGGTGCACGGCGAGGCCCTGGCCGCCGGCCGGGGTGACGAAGAAGAAGGCCTCCACCCGCCGGTCGAGCTCCTCGGAGAGCCGGGCCACCAGCTCGCCGGTCGCCGGGTGCCACTGGTCGACGCGGCGCAGCAGCAGCGTGGCCCCGCGGCGGAGCAGGGCGAGGACCTTCGCCCGGTCGGCGAAGCCGTGGTGCGTGACGCCGTTGACGACGCGCGGGGTGGTGTAGGCCTCGGGCGGGATGGTGACCTTGTCGGAGCGGACCATCTCCAGGTACGGCGTGCGCAGCAGCCCGCTGTCGAAGGCGGCGTCCAGTTCGTCGAGGTCGAACGGCGGGGCGGGGGCGGCCTGCGGGCCGTTCCGGGGGAAGAGCGCGGGTTCGCGCTGCCACAGCCGGCCGGTGAAGCCGTCGACGTCGCCGACCCAGTCGGCCAGTGTGGGCGATTCCATGGTGTGTCCCGTGGTGTCGAGGCGGCGAATCAGTGGGGCGTCGGGGCGTCGGGGCGTCGGGATGGGGGGTCAGACCGCGAGCCGCGCCTCGAAGCGGACGGAGAGCAGGGAGCGCAGCGGCACCTCCGCCTCCGGCCGGGGGCTGCGGACGAGGATCCCGTTCTCCAGGGCGGTGGTCAGCAGCCGTTCGGCCAGCGGCACCACCAGGTGCTTGGCCCAGCAGCGGGCGCCGTCGAAGCCGAACGGCATGAAGGCGGGCGCCTTCTCCGGGTCCGCGACGCCGTCCCAGCGCTCCGGTCGGAACTCCAAGGGCTCGGACCAGTAGTCGGCGTGACGGTGCATCAGAAGCGGGAAGAGCGCGATGTCGTCCCCGGGGCGGATCTCGGGGTGCAGCCCGGTGTACGCCTCACCGCCCTTGCGGTACAGCATCCAGGCGGGCGGGAGCAGGCGCAGCGTCTCCCAGAGGATCGCGGTGAGGTCGCCGCGGTGCCACTCCTGGCGCCGCTGCGGGCCCATCAGCCACAGGGCGTTGCCGGTGAGGCCGGCGACGCCGTCGCACAGGGTGGCCGTCGCCCGCCGGTACATCGCGGCGGCCTGCCTGCGCTCCAGCGGGTCCTCGGCGTCGCGGATCAGCCCGGCCAGTTCGGTCGAGCCGGCCCGGCCCGGCCGGCCGGGCCAGCGGGTGACGGCGCGGTCGACGAGCAGGGAGAGGGAGTCGGAGCGGGAGACGCCGCGCTTCGACAGCAGGGCGACGGGCAGCGCGTCGTCGGAGAAGAGCCAGCGGCGCAGGTGGGAGGTGCCCGCGTAGGGCCAGGTGCCGGACATTCCGCGGGCCGGGGGCGGCGGTTTGCGGATGCCCGCCATGGCGTCCTGCCCGAGGGCCCGGATCGTCCGGGTCGCGCTGTCGTGGGGGATGTCGGCGCCGGCGGCGGGTTTGTAGACCGAGCGCTCGGTGGAATGCACCGGGCGTGCCGCGACGATTTCGGCAAGCAGCCGGGAGTCCGATACGCCGACCTTGTCCGGGTCGATGCGGAAGACCTTCTCGTCCCGGTCCAGCAGCTCCTGGATTCGCTGGGCGAACGCGAGGGAATGGCTGGGGGCGACTGCCGTCGACATTTCTTCCACGGGAATCCTGCCTCCATTTCGAAATGTCCGGGGAGCGGCGGCTGCGGGGAGGGGGGAGATTGTGCCGAGGGTGCGGAACGGGACCGGCGGGGGCGCGGCCGACCCTTGCCCCCGCCGGTGAACTGCCACGTCAGATGACGTGCGGGACCCACGAGTAGTTCGCGAGGTCCTGCTCCTTCTTGAACTTCTTGACGAGGGCCTTGATCATCTTCATGACTGTTCTCCATTCCGGGGATTACGGCTGCGGCGAAACCGCCGCAGTCCGAGCCATCGGTGGTATTCGGCATTCCGGCGCCAGAAGCCGAACGGGTTCAGCTGTCTCGGACCCTAACCGAAAGTTCGATGCCCGGACACCCCTCCGGCAGAGAATTATGCGATCTCTGCACCGCGTTAACACCGCTATTCGGTTGCCAATCGTTATAACCCCTTTGAACCCCGAGGTGGGGGAGTATGCCGGGGCCGTGAACGCGGGCAGGGCCCCGCGGAGGTCGCGGGGCCCTGCTGCGTGAGCGGGAACGTCGTGGCGCGTGCGGCGCCCGTACGGTCGGTCAGTTGTAGGTCGTGGTGACGGTCACGCCGCCGAAGCCCTGCTGACCGTAGAGGCTGAAGAAGACGTACCCGGCCGGCGGGTTGGTGATGGTCAGGGTCTCGCCGTTGTCGGCGTGGGCGGACTTGGCCGTGTACGAGCCGGTGGTGGCCCAGGAGCCGGCGTTGTAGTAGAGGTCGGCGTTGCCGGTGCCCCCGCTGGTGGTGATGGTCAGCTGCTTCACGCCGGCCGGCAGGTTCAGGAAGCTGTAGCTGTAGTTGCCGGTGGTGGCGGCCACGTTGTCGCGGCGGCAGTTCTTGTCGTACTGCCGGGCGTCGGTGGCGGTGCAGAGCGGGGCCTTGGGCTGCTCGGTGGTGGGCAGCGAGCCGCAGTTGTCGGCGGCGCAGGCCTTCAGCCAGGTGGCGAAGTCGGCGTCGTACGTGGTGCCGATGGTGGTCTTCAGCAGGGTGCGGGCGCCGTTCCAGTCACCCGCGCGGTACTTGGCGAGCAGCGCGTCGACGTCCTGCGGGTGCGACTGGAGCATGTAACGGACGGCCAGGTAGCCCCAGTTGTAGACGCGGGTGGAGTCCGCGTTGTCGTAGGTGGTGTCGAACAGGGTGCTCAGGGCGTAGGTGCCCTTGCCGGCCTGGGCGACGGCGTCGTCGTAGTGGGCGCCGCGGTAGCTGTAGGACACGTACTCGGCGAGGCCCTCGACCCACCAGATGGTCGGGGTGGTCATGCCGGCCTCGAAGTCGCCGTACATGTCGTAGCGGCCGTCGAGGTAGTGGGTGTACTCGTGGTTGAGGTTCCAGATCTGGAACTGGGGGCGCAGCCAGGAGGCCTCGTGGGCGATGAAGCGGGCCTGGTTGCCGGCCTTGGCCGGGTCGCCCTCCTCGTACATGCCGCCGTTGTCGACCGCGATCTTGTACATCTCCCAGGCGTACAGGCTGTAGTTGTAGTAGTCGTCGAAGACGACCACCTCGAGGTTGGTGTTGTTGTCGTTCGGGACCGGACCGTTGTCCTTGACGACCTTGTGGAAGAACGCGTCCTGGTTGACCAGGCTGGTACAGGTGTCGGCGAGCTGCTGCGCGGTCATCTCCTGCGCGCGGATCCGCAGGTTGGCGTTGCAGGTGTGGTCGACGGGCAGCACCAGCGGGACGAGCTTGGCGGGCACGTCACAGGTGCCGTAGTAGGAGCAGTTGCCGGCGTCCTTCTTCTCCGTGAACCAGAGCAGGTTCATGGTGAGCGGACCGGTGTTGCCGACCAGCGGGTAGCGGTTGATCAGGTCCTTGAGGATCGGCCGGCCCTGGGCGCGCAGCGTGTCGTTGGCGACCAGGTTGCCGAGCTGGATGCCGACCTTGGTGACCACGTCGTTGCCGTTGATCAGACTGCTGTTGCGGGTGACGAAGGAGGACACCGTGGTGGCGAAGGACGGGTCGGCCTGGAGGGCGGAGACGAACTCCGGCAGGTCGAAGCCGCGCTCGATGACGGTCTCGGTGTTGGCGACGGCGCTGGTCATCGCGGCGGGCCAGCTGCCGGTGTAGTCGTTCAGCAGCCGCTTGACGACGCCGGTGTAGCGGGCGTTCTCCTGGGCGCTGTCGATCAGGGTGACGGCCTCGGCGAGGGTGGCGCCGTTGGCGTCGGTGGCGTCCTTGCTGTGCGGGGCGGCGTAGAAGGCGTCCAGCGCGCCGCGGATGGCGGCCTTGAGGCTGTCGCCGTACGGGCCCACGACGTCCTTGTTGTACCACTGCACGTAGTAGCCGGCCCGCAGGAAGAGCACCAGCTGCCCGGCGGAGGTGGAGTTGTCGCCGGGGTAGGTGGCGGCGGTGTCGCGCAGGGCGTTGGCGACGGTGACCATCTGGGCCTCGTTGAAGGCGGCCTTGGCGTCGTTGCCGGTGACCTGGAACAGCGTGTTGACGCAGTCCAGCCCGGCGGTCTTGACCTGCTGGACCAGCGCGGCACCGGACTTGCCGGTGAAGGCGGAGACGTCGCAGGCCGCGGCGGTGAGCGACCGCGCCGACGCGGCGGCGCCGACGGAGCTGCCCGCCGTCGGGGCGGTGGCCTTGGCCTGCGGGTCCGAGACGAGCGGGCGGTCGTCCTTGGGGGTGTCGGGCGACTTGGGCACGGGGATCGTGCGCGGCGAGGCCTTCCCGGCCGAGGTGGCGGGCTTGCCGGCCGGGGTGGCCGAGGGGGTCTCGGTGGCGTGTGCCGCCGGTGCGAACAGGCCGAGTGAGAGGAGGAGGGCGGTGCCGAGCGCGGGGAGTCTGCGCACGCCGTCCTTCGCTATCGAGGAGGAACGCATCTGTGGGGGCCTCCGGGACCGTTGAGGGTGGGGGTGGCCGTGCGGCGTGGGGCGCACGGGCCTTGCTGTGTGACATGTAAAATGGCACAACGCTGAACGCGGAGGGAAGCCCCCGAGAACGGATTGCCGGTCGGCGAGACCGAAACGTTGTCAGAACGGCGCCCGGGATCGGCTCGTGGGCCTGTTCACCGGGCCTGTCCGCCGGGTCTGTTCACCCGACTCGTCCCCGGTCCGGCCCCGGGCTCGCCCCCGGCCCGCTGCCGAGTCGGCCTCCTCCCGGGCCCTCGTCCGCGCCCGCCTGCTGCCGGGCCCCGCTCGGGCCGGTTCGGGAGCGGCCGGCGCGTCAGCGGTCGGCGCGTCAGGCCCGGACGAGCGGCCGCGGGGTGAGCGCCGCGAACTCCAGCGGCGCCGACGGGTCCACCGAGAGGTCGGCCGGGGCGGGCTCCGCGCCCGCGCGCACCAGCAGGTCCCCGACCGCGGCCACCATCGCGCCGTTGTCGGTGCACAGCCGCAGCGGCGGCACCCGCAGAGCGATCCCGGCCGCCGCGCACCGCTGTTCGGCCAGTTCCCGCACCCGGGAGTTGGCCGCGACCCCGCCGACCACGACCAGGGTGCCGATCCCGTGGTCCGCGCAGGCCCGGACCGCCTTGCGGGTCAGCACGTCCGCGATCGCCTCCTGCAACGCGGCCGCCGCGTCCGGCACGTTCGGCTCCCGCCGGGCCTCGACCCAGCGGGCGGCGGCGGTCTTCAGGCCGGAGAAGGAGAACGCGTACGGGTCGTCCCGCGGCCCCGTCAGCGGACGCGGCAGCCGGACGGCCGACGGGTCGCCCGTGCGCGCGGCGCGGTCGATCGCCGGGCCGCCGGGGTAGGGGAGTCCCAGGATCCGGGCGACCTTGTCGAAGCACTCTCCGGCCGCGTCGTCCAGGGTGTCGCCGAGGTGGACGATCGGGTCCCGGGCCAGGTCGCGGACCAGCAGCAGCGAGGTGTGGCCGCCGGAGACGATGAGCACCACGCAGGGATCGGGCAGCGGCCCGCCGTCCAGGGTGGCCGCGGCGACGTGCCCGGCGAGGTGGTGCACGCCGTACAGCGGGACGCCCAGCGAGAAGGCGTACCCCTTGGCGGCGGCCACGCCCACCTGGAGCGCCCCGGCCAGGCCCGGACCGGTGGTCACCGCGACGGCGCCGACGTCCTCCAGGGTGAGCCCGGCCCGGTCCAGCGCCTCCTGGACCACGGGCGCCATCGCGTGCACGTGCGCCCGGGCGGCGATCTCGGGCACCACCCCGCCGTAGCGGGCGTGCTCGTCCATCGAGGAGGCGACCGCCTGCCCGAGCAGCACGCCGTCGCGCACCAGGCCCGCGCCCGTCTCGTCGCAGGAGGACTCGATGCCCAGCACCACCGGCGACCCTGTCACAGTCACTCACCCTTGTCGGTCATTACGCGGAACGACGACCATTGTGCCCGACGAGACGTGAGGAATAAGCAGGAGCCCATGCTTCGTTCTTGCAACTGATACGCAATAGTGTTGTCCCGGCACGATCACCACCGTTCAACCCGCCGAAAGGGGCCGTGTCCTGATGGGCACCTACTCGCTTCCCGACCTGCCGTACGACTACTCCGCGCTGGAGCGGGCGATGTCGGCCGAGATCCTGGAGCTGCACCACTCCAAGCACCACGCCGCGTACGTCAAGGGCGCCAACGACACCCTGGAGCAGCTGGCCGAGGCCCGCGACAAGGAGCAGTTCGGCGGCCTGGTCGGCCTGCAGAAGACCTTCGCCTTCCACCTGTCGGGCCACGTCCTGCACTCGCTGTTCTGGCAGAACCTCTCGCCCGAGGGCGGCGACCGCCCCGAGGGCGAGCTGGCCGAGGCCATCACCGAGCACTTCGGCAGCTTCGAGGCCTTCAAGAAGCAGCTCACCAACGCCACCACCGGCGTGCAGGGCTCCGGCTGGGGCATCCTCTCCTGGGAGCCGCTCGGCAAGCGCCTGATCGTCGAGCAGGTCTACGACCACCACGGCAACGTCGGCCAGGGCACCACCCCGCTCCTCGCCTTCGACGCCTGGGAGCACGCCTACTACCTGCAGTACCGCAACGTCCGCCCGGACTACGTCACCCGCCTGTGGGACGTCGTCAACTGGCAGGACGTCTCGGACCGCTTCGCGGCCGTCAAGAGCGCCTGACCCGCATCGGGTGACACAGGGCCCCGGACCGGTCGGGCGGTCCGGGGCCTTCCCCTGAACGGGTGCTCCTGAGGCGGGAGTTGACGTCTGCGGCGCTGCTACACTCCGCCGCAGGCTGGACGCCACCCGCCGTTCGCCTGCCGGTCGCGCGCGCTCCCTACGCTCGCTCGGACCACTGCCGGTGACCGGCCGGCGACGGCCGTCCGGCCCGTCCGCTGCTGCTGCCGCCGCTGAGCGAAAGGGCGCCCGATGGCCCCGCGACTCTCCCTCGTCGTCCCGATCTACAACGTCGAGCGCTACCTCCAGGAATGCCTGGACTCCATCGCGGCGCAGACCTTCGGGGACTTCGAGTGCGTCATGGTCGACGACGGCTCAACCGACGACGGCCCGGCCGTCGCCCGGGCCCACGCCGACCGGGACCCGCGCTTCCGGCTGGTCCGCCAGGACAACCAGGGCCTCGGCGCCGCCCGCAACACCGGCTGGCGCCACCTCACCCCCGGCACCGAGTACCTGGCCTTCGTCGACAGCGACGACACCCTCCCGCCGCACGCCTACCAGCTGATGATCGACACCCTGGACGGGACCGGCTCCGACTTCGCCGCCGGCAACGCCATGCGGCTGCGCACCACCGGCCTCAGCCCCTCCCACGCCCACCGCCGCCCGTTCCGCGAGACCCGGCTGCGCACCCACATCGGCGAACTGCCCGCCCTGGTCACCGACCGCACCGCCTGGAACAAGGTCTACCGGCGCTCCTTCTTCGACGGCGCCGGCCTGCTCTACCCCGAGGGCATCCTCTACGAGGACGCCCCGGTCAGCGTGCCCCACCACTTCCTCGCCGACCGCGTCGACGTGCTCGCCGACCCGATCTACCACTGGCGCGTCCGCGAGGACGGCGACCTCTCCATCACCCAGAAGAAGACCGACCCGCGGGGCCTGGTCGACCGGGTCCGCTCGATGGAACTCGTCCGCGAGTGGCTGCTCGCCCGCCCCGAACCCGCCTTCGCCGACCACCTGCGCGCCTACGACCGCAACTGCCTGGTCGAGGAGATCCCGATGTTCTTCTGGACCGTCCCCGACGGCGACCGCGCCTACCGCGCCGCCTACCAGCAGCACGTCGCCCGGCTCCTGCGGGCCATCGGCCCCGAGCACCTGGCCGCCCTGAACCCCCAGCTCCGGCTCAAGTACCGTCTCACCCTCGCCGACTCCATGCCCGGCTTCGTCGCCGTCCAGCGCGCCCACCGCCTCGCCCGCCGCACCCGCCAGGCCCTCCGCCGCGGCTGACCGGGGACTCCCTGCGACATCGCGGTCCCTGCCCGGGGCGGTCCACGAGGTTCTGAGGCGCAGGACGCACGGGGCTGCCGGCGTCCTCCGTCCGTCCGGTCCATCGCCCTCCGGGCCTGCCACGCCCGAGGGGCACACCGCCTGGCTCGGCCACCCCTCGACCGGTTGCGGGTCGCCCTCGGCGAGAAGGCGATCCGAGGTCCGATCGTCAACCCCTCAGCGGCCCCGCGCTGCCGATGCGCGCCCCGTCATGCCGTGGCGTTCGCCCGCTTGGCCAGTTTCACCAGTTCCGATGGCGCGCTCCGGCCGGCGATGAGGATGAGTTCACGGATCGTTGCTCGGGCCGCTCCGTGGGTTCGGATGCTTTCGGGTGCCAGTTCCTCGGCGCGGAGGAGGCAGTCGATGGCGTCGCCGAGGTGGCGTCGCTGAGCGTGTGCTCGTCCGAGGTCGATCAGGAGTCTGGACCTCCGCTCGGGAGAGAGGCGCCCGGGGTCGATTCGCAGGCCCACATCCAGTGCCTCGCCTGCGTCGCCGAGATCGACCGCCGTTGAGACGGCCTGGATCTCGACGTTCGTCGGGCCGAATTCGAGGTTGAAGTCGTTCCGGTCCTCGCCGAGTTGCCCGGCGACCTCTCGGGCGTTGCCGATCTCCTTCCGTGCCTGCTCGCGTTGGCCGCTGCGGGCGGTGGCCAACGCGAGGATCAGATGCAGCGACCCGAGAACCGAAAGTGCTTCCGGCGGCGGGTCGGTCACTGGGAGGTGTGCCCGAAGGGCGGCTACGGCGTTCCCGGCTGTGTGGTCCGCCTGGTCCAGCCGCCGTAGCCGGACGAAGACATGGGCCAGTCGGTAGATGCCTGCGAAGACGTGCAGTGGTTGCCCGGATTGCTCGGCAGATCGGATCGCCCGATCGGCGGCGACCCATGCCGCATCGGCCTCGTCCTGGCGGACGAAGGCTGCTGCGACCGCCTGGTATGCCTGGCTGAGTAGCAGATGGATCTCGACGCTCCCGCCATCAGCGACACGTGCCGCCCCTTCCAGGCGCGGTAGCACTTCTGTGATGGCTGCGCTCAGCTCGGCGAACCGAGCACTGTGCGTCAGCTGCCAGAGTCGCTCGACGTCGGCGGTCAACTCGGCCATGTCGGGTGCGCCGGATCGAGGTTGCTCGGCGAGCAGAGCGTCGAGAGCGGGGTGTCCTGAGAGCGAAAGCCGGGCCAGGTCAAGGTCGTTGGACTGATCCGGGGCTGTGGATGAAGAGCTGGTGGACGCCGCCGGAGCATCAGGGCGCAGGGCTTGGACGGACACGCCGAGGCCGTCCGCCAGCATCTGAAGTACGTCGAGGCGGACCACTGGTTGGACGCCTCGTTCGACCTGCGATACCCAACTGGCCGTCCGATTGATGGCGGCGGCAAGCTGGTCCTGCCTCATTCCGCGGCTCTTGCGGAGCTGGGCGACCCGAGCTCCGAAGGCGCGCCGTTCTTCCGGACTCAACGGGCGGCCCTGTCGGTGGACGCGCCCTTGCCGGCGATCTCGTTCAGGAACGTGACCTCGAACGATTCAAGGTACTGGGCGCGTTCGGCCAGGAATCGGCGGATGTGAGGCTGGCGCTCGTGCTCTTCGAAGGCCTCACGGTCCGCGTACAGCTCGTAGAAGATCCGAACGTGGGGCTCGTTCGGTACGGCGTGGTTGACGTAGGCGAGAGTGCCGGGCTCCTTGGCTCGGATGCCGTCCAGCGCTTGGTCTGCCAGCTCGTCGAAGGCGTGGGCCGCCGCAGCGTCTCGGGCAACGAAGCGCACAACAAGGCCGAATCCCATGGGTCTCCCTTCCTGGATCGCATGAGTCTCGCACGGCGCAGCGAAAGAGTTGTCAGTAGCAGAAATTCCTGACTCGCAGTTTTTCTGCGACTACGTTCTGTGTTCTCGCAGTGGCGAAGAGTCATGGATCGGCGTTCCTTTCGCTGCCGCCTGCCGGTAGCCACTGTCCATCTGGCGCGATGGAGGAGCTGGAGTTGTGTGCGAGCGAGGTGATCGCCAACGCGCTGGTGCACACGGGGGAGCGATGCGTCGTCTCCGTTCGCTGGCGCAGCGGGCGGGTGCGGGTGGAGGTGGCTGACCGAGGGGCGGAGCCGCAGGTCAAGGACTGCGACGAGGAGGCGACCAGCGGGCGCGGCTTGCTGCTCGTGGAGGCGCTGGCGGATGCGTGGGGGTGGTACCCGGTGGAGGTGGGCAAGGTGGTGTGGTTCGAGTACCTCGAAACCTGCGAAGCGCCGTGCCCCACGCAGGGGTGGGGCACGGCGCTCGACCTTCGTGCTGTGGGTCAGCCGAAGAATGCGTCCAGGATCCGCTGGGCCGCCAACCCCGCCGGGAGCGTTCCGGCGCGGAGCTGAGCTTCCAACTCGGGGGCCAGGCGCTGTACTTCGGGGTTCTCGTGGAGGCGGGCGTAGAGCTGGTCGTGGACCATGGACCAGGTCCACTCGACCTGCTGGTCGCGGCGCTTCGCCGCCAGCGCGCCCGTGGCGTCGAGGACCTTGCGGTGCTGCTGCAGCCGCTCCCACAGCACGTCCAAGCCCGCCCCGTCGCGCCCGCTGCAGGTCAGCACCGGCGGGGTCCAGGCCGCGTCGGGTGCCTGCAACAGTCGCAGTGCGCCCGCGAGTTCGCGAGCGGCGGCCTTGGCGTCGGTCTCGTGTGGGCCGTCCGCCTTGTTGACGGCGATGACGTCCGCCAGCTCCAGGACGCCCTTCTTGATGCCCTGGAGCTGGTCGCCGGTCCGTGCCAGGCTGAGTAGCAGGAAGGTGTCGACCATCCCGGCCACCGTCGTCTCCGACTGGCCGACGCCGACCGTCTCGATGAGGACGACGTCGTAGCCCGCCGCCTCCATCACCACCATGGACTCGCGGGTGGCCTTGGCGACCCCGCCGAGCGTCCCCGAGGTCGGGGACGGCCGGACGAACGCCGCAGGGTCCACCGCCAGGCGCTCCATCCGGGTCTTGTCGCCCAGGATGGAGCCGCCCGTGCGGCTCGACGTCGGGTCGACGGCGAGGACCGCGACCCGGTGGCCCTGGCCGGTGAGCATCGTCCCGAAGGTGTCGATGAAGGTCGACTTGCCGACGCCGGGCACCCCCGTGATGCCGACCCGGACGGCCCCGCCCGCGTGCGGCAGCAGCCGCTGGAGCAGCTGCTGCGCGAGCGCGCGGTGGTCGGGCCGGGTGGACTCGACGAGGGTGACGGCGCGCGCGATCCAGGCGCGCGAGCCGTCCAGTACGCCCGTCACATAGCTGTCGAGGTCGATCGTCCGCGGAGGCATGCGATCAGTCGATCACAGCTCGTGGCCGAGATCGGCCGCCAGGGACTTCAGCAGGTCGTACGCCGCGTCCGGGATGACCGTGCCGGGCGGGAAGACCGCCGCCGCGCCGGCCTCGTACAGGGCGTCGAAGTCCTGCGGCGGGATGACGCCGCCGACCACGATGGTGATGTCCTCCCGCCCGGCCTCGGCGAGTTCGGCGCGCAGCGCGGGCACCAGCGTCAGGTGGCCGGCGGCCAGCGAGGAGACGCCGACGATGTGCACGTCCGCCTCGACGGCCTGGCGGGCGACCTCAGCCGGGGTCTGGAACAGCGGGCCGACGTCCACCGTGAAGCCGAGGTCGGCGAAGGCGGTGGCGATGACCTTCTGGCCGCGGTCGTGGCCGTCCTGGCCCATCTTGGCGACCAGGATGCGCGGCCGGCGGCCCTCGGCCCGCTCGAACCGCTCGACCAGGTCGCGGGTGCGCTGGAGGGGGGCCGACGGGCCCGCTTCGTCTCGGTACACACCCGAGATGGTACGGATCTGGCCGGAGTGGCGGCCGTACACCTTCTCCAGGGCGTCGGAGATCTCGCCGACGGTGGCCTTGGCCCGGGCCGCGTTGACGGCCAGGTGCAGCAGGTTGCCGTCCAGCGAGCCGCCGCGCTGCGGGCCGGCCTCGGCGGCCCGGGTCAGCGCGTTCAGGGCGTCCCGGCACGCGGTCTCGTCGCGCTCCTCGCGCAGTCGGCGCAGCTTCTCGATCTGCCGTGCCCGCACGGAGGTGTTGTCGACCTTGAGCACGTCGATCTGCTCGTCGCTGTCCACCCGGTACTTGTTGACGCCGATCACCGGCTGGCGGCCGGAGTCGATTCGCGCCTGGGTGCGGGCGGCGGCCTCCTCGACGCGCAGCTTGGGGATGCCCGCGTCGATGGCCTTGGCCATGCCGCCGGCCGCCTCGACCTCCTGGATGTGCTCCCAGGCGCGGCGGGCCAGGTCGTGCGTCAGCTTCTCGACGTACGCCGAGCCGCCCCACGGGTCGATGACCCGGCAGGTGCCCGACTCCTGCTGGAGCAGCAGCTGGGTGTTGCGGGCGATCCGGGCGGAGAAGTCGGTGGGCAGGGCGAGCGCTTCGTCCAGGGCGTTGGTGTGCAGCGACTGGGTGTGGCCCTGGGTCGCGGCCATCGCCTCCACACAGGTGCGGGTGACGTTGTTGAACACGTCCTGGGCGGTGAGCGACCAGCCGGAGGTCTGCGAATGGGTGCGCAGCGAGAGGGACTTGGGGTTCTTCGGGTCGAACTGCTTGACCAGCTTGGCCCACAGCAGCCGGGCGGCGCGCAGCTTGGCGACCTCCATGAAGAAGTTCATGCCGATCGCCCAGAAGAACGACAGCCGCGGCGCGAAGGCGTCCACGTCCAGTCCCACGTCGAGGCCCGCGCGCAGGTACTCCACCCCGTCGGCCAGGGTGTAGGCCAGTTCCAGGTCGGCCGTCGCACCGGCCTCCTGGATGTGGTAGCCGGAGATGGAGATCGAGTTGTACCGGGGCATCTTCTGCGAGGTGTACGCGAAGATGTCCGAGATGATCCGCATCGACGGCTGCGGCGGGTAGATGTAGGTGTTGCGGACCATGAACTCCTTGAGGATGTCGTTCTGGATGGTCCCCGCGAGCTTCTCGGGCGGTACGCCCTGTTCCTCGGCCGCGACGATGTAGAGCGCGAGGACCGGCAGCACGGCGCCGTTCATGGTCATCGACACCGACATCTTGTCCAGCGGGATGCCGTCGAACAGCTGGCGCATGTCGTAGATCGAGTCGATGGCGACGCCTGCCATGCCGACGTCGCCGGTGACCCTCGGGTGGTCGCTGTCGTAGCCGCGGTGGGTCGGCAGGTCGAAGGCGACGGACAGGCCCTTCTGGCCCGCCGCGAGGTTGCGGCGGTAGAAGGCGTTGGACTCCTCGGCGGTGGAGAAGCCCGCGTACTGGCGGACGGTCCAGGGCTGGTTGACGTACATGGTCGGGTAGGGCCCGCGCAGGTACGGGGCGACGCCCGGGTAGGTCTCCAGGAAGTCCAGCCCGGCCAGGTCGCCGCCGGTGTACAGCGGCTTGACGCCGATGCCCTCGGGGGTGTCCCAGAGCAGTTCGTCGACGTCCTTGCCGGTGGACCGGCGCCAGGCGGCCTGCCACTGGTCCTCGGTGACGCCTGAGGTGCCTGAGGTGCCTGAGGTGCCTGAGTTGACGGTGGCGCCGCCGGCGCCGCCGTCCAGCTCGATTCCGGTGAAGTCGGGGATCATCGAGCCGCTCCGATCTGGTCCAGCAGGGAGGTCAGGACGGCGATCGCGTCGACTCCCGCGTAGATGAACTCGTCCACTCCGGCGGGCAGTTCGCCGAGCCGCCCGGCCAGCAGAACCCGCTCGGCGCCGGCCGCCTTGAGGGCCTCGGCGACGGGTGCGGCGTGCTCGGCGTACAGGGCGTCGCTGGAGCACAGGCAGGCGACGGTGGCGCCGGAGGCCCGGAAGGCCTCGGCGAAGGCCGCCGGGTCGACGGACTCGGCCGGCACCGTCGCGATGCCGCCGGCCTGGAACAGGTTGGCGGCGAAGGTGGTGCGCGCGGTGTGCGCGGAGGCGGTGCCGATCGAGGCGAGGAAGAGGCCCGGGCGGGCGCCGTGCGCGGCGGCGTGGGCGTCCGAGCGGTCCCGCAGCGCCTCGTAGGCCTCGGCGCGGCGCACCCGCGGGAGCCCGCCGCCGAACCCGGCCGGGGCCGGCTCACGGACCAGCGGCTGCTCGTCCAGGTGCGGGAACTCGCTGACGCCGGTGACGGGTTCGCGCCGCTTGGCGAGGCGGACGGACCGCTCCGACCAGGTCGCGGCGATCCGGTCCCCGACCAGTCCGGTGGAGAGGGCGGCCGACAGGCCGCCGGCCCGCTCGATCTCCTGGAACCAGGCCCAGGCGGCCCGCGCCAGCTCCTCGCCCAGCTGCTCGACGTACCAGGAGCCGCCGGCCGGGTCGATCACCCGGGCCAGGTGGGACTCCTCCAGCAGGATCGCCTGGGTGTTGCGGGCGATCCGGCGGGCGAAGGCGTCGGGCAGGCCGAGCGCGCTGTCGAAGGGCAGCACGGTGACGGAGTCGGCGCCGCCGACCCCGGCGGCCAGGCAGGCGACCGTGGTGCGCAGCATGTTCACCCACGGGTCGCGGGCGGTCATCATCACCCGGGAGGTGACGGCGTGCTGGCGCTGCGCGGAGGCGGCCGGGCCGGCCCCCGAGGCCTCGGCGACCCGGGCCCAGAGGCGGCGCGCGGCACGGAACTTGGCGATGGTGAGGAACTGGTCGGCGTCCGCGGCGTAGCGGAACTCCAGCTGGCCGAGCGCGTCGTCCAGCGGGAGTCCGGCGGCGGTCAGGGCGCGCAGGTAGGCGACGCCGGCGGCCAGCGAGCAGCCCAGCTCCTGGGCGGGGGAGGCTCCCGCCTCGTGGTAGGGGAGGGCGTCGACGGTGAGTGCCCGCAGGCCGGGGTACCCGGCGGCGCAGCGGGCGGCCAGCGCGGTGGCCCCGGCGAGCAGTCCCTCGGTGCGCTCGGCGAGGCCGGTGCGGGCCTGGAGGCCGAGCGGGTCGGCGCCGAGGTTCCCGGCGGCGGCGCCGGGGGAGACCTCGCGCTCCTCGTACAGTGCGAACAACTGCTCGGCGGCGGCGGTGAATTCGGCGCCGGCGTCGAGTACGACGGCGGCCAGGTCCAGGTACACCCCGGAGAGCGTCTCGGGGAGGGCGTCCACCGGGAGGCCGGTGTCGCCCAGCTCCAGCCAGAGCGAGCTCACGCCGTGCTCCAGGTCGGCGAGCACGGCCTCGTTGGCGCGCCGGCGGTCCGGGTCGGCGTGCCGCTGGCGGACGTCCCACCCGGCCACGGCGGAGCCCTGCGGCCGGCCGCCGCGCACGAAGGGCGGGAAGCCCGGGTAGCCCGGGTCGACGGCGGTGTCCTCGGCGGTGTACAGCGGGCGGGCGCTCAGCCCGTCCTGGAGCCGGGTGGTGAGCGCCTGCTCGGCGGCGGGGCCGTCCTCGGGCTGGGCGCCGGACTTGCGCAGCACGCCCTGGACGAGCTGCTGCCACTGCTCTCGGTGCGCGGCCGGGAACTCGGCGGCGAGGGGGAGACCTTCGGGCGGGACCTTCATGTCCGCAGGTTAGCGCTCGTTCGCAGGGCCGCAGGAGGGGGAATCCGTGTGACCTTGCCCTCGGTCCGGCCGGGATCGGAGCACTTCGGGGGGCCTGGAGTGCCACGAACGCCGGGGCGGGGTGTCCGAGGTCAACGCCGATGGCACGGAACGCGATCGATGTCCCGTCATGCCGTCAAATCGTCATGATCAGGGGGATTGCGGAACCCGGCCCCTCATCTATTAAGTTACTTCGAAGAAGGTGGGTGGGGCAGTACCCCCCGTTGCTCGTCCTGCCCGCCTTCACCGTCCCCGGCCCCGGTCGGGCCGTCCCCCGGCCCCGTCCGGAGCGTCCCCAGATTCCCCCGAAGGAGAGCGACCGCCATGGGAAAGCGCCGCAAGCCCAGCCCCCCGAGCCGGGCCCGCATGGCAGTCCTCACCACGGCCATGGCGGCCGGCGGCGCCGTCCTGGCGTCGGGTACCGCCCACGCCGAGCCGACCCCGAGCCTCGCCTCCGTCAAGGAGCAGGTCGACCAGCTCAACGAGGATGCCGAGCAGGCGATCGAGAAGCACAACGGCTTCCAGGCCAAGCAGCAGAAGCTCCAGGCCGAGGCCGGCCAGATCCAGGAGAAGGTCGCCCGCGGCCAGGAGGCGATGAACGAGCTGCGGACCCGGCTCGGCGCGGTCGCCGCCGACCAGTACCGCACCAACGGCATCGACCCCTCGGTCCAGCTGATGCTCGACTCCGACCCGTCCGCCTACCTGGAGCGCGCCTCGGTGCAGAACCAGGTGTCCGACACCCAGGCGAACCTGCTCAAGCAGGCCCAGGACGAGCAGCGCAAGCTCGACCAGGACCGCGCCGAGGCCACCGCCACCCTGGCCGCGCTCGACCAGGTGGGCACCCAGCTGGCGGAGCAGAAGAAGGACATCCAGACCAAGCTGGCCCAGGCCCAGGAGATGCTGAACAAGCTCAGCGCCGAGGACCGGGCCAAGATCAACGCCCAGCAGAGCGCCGAGAAGGCCAAGGCCGAGGCCCAGCAGGCGGCCGCCGCGGCCGCGGCCGCCGCCAAGGACCGGGCCTCCCGCTCCAGCGACCGCCCGGACATGAACGCCCCGGTGCCGTCGGCCTCCGGCCGGGCCGGCGCCATCATCGCGTTCGCCCAGGCCCAGCTCGGCAAGCCGTACGGCTGGGGCAAGAACGGCCCCGCCTCCTTCGACTGCTCGGGCCTCACCAGCCAGGCCTACCGCGCGGCGGGCGTCACGATCTCCCGGACCTCCGAGGAGCAGTGGAAGGACGGCCCGCACGTGGACCGCGCCAGCCTGCAGCCCGGTGACCTGGTCTTCTTCTACAACGACCTGCACCACGTCGGCCTGTACATCGGCGACGGCAAGATGATCCACGCCCCGCGCACGGGCAAGAACATCGAGGTCCTGCCGATCTCCGCGATGCCCTACATGGGCGCCGTCCGCCCGGCCTGACCGTACGCCCGCCGTGGCCCGTTCCCGCTCCGGCGGGGGCGGGCCGCCGGCGTTTCGGGGCCGCGTGGCGCCGCTCGGCGGGCCGGTGCCGTCGGGGAGCGTCCGGCGGAGGCGCCGGCGGGCCGGTCAGAGCGCGGCGAGCCGGCGCAGCAGGTGGGCGGGATCGGTGAGGCCGCAGGCCCGGCGGACGGCGGCGTCGTGGGCGGCGGCGAGGGCGTCGAGGCGGGTCAGCCGGGTGCGGCCCTGGCGGGAGAGGTGGGCGGTGATCCGGCGGCGGTCCTGGTCGTCCTGGCGGCGGTAGACCAGGCCGGAGTCGGCCAGCGAGTCCACCAGCCGGCTCAGGCTGGCCTGCGGGATCAGCAGGGCCTGGGCCAGTTCGCCCATCGCGTGCCCCCGGCCGTCCGCGAGGACGCGCAGCAGCCGCCACTGGTCGACGGTGCAGTCCTCCTCCGCCAGGGCGGCGGCGAGGCCGCCGGAGAGCCGGCGGTGGGCCAGCGTGACCAGTTCGACCAGGAGCGGCTCGGGCAGGGCCGGCTCGGGCAGGCCCTGGTCCCCGGCGGTGCCGGGGGAGCGGCCCTCGACCTCCGGTGCGGCACCAACTGAGCTCATCGGACCCTCCCGTTCCGGCCTTTCCCGATATCGGCGGTACGACGATACTCGCACTGTGAGCGTCGAGGTGGGCTTGATCGATCCGCTCGACGCGCTGCACTCGGTCCACGAGGGGACGGCGTTTCGGGTGGGCCTCGTCGTGCCGCAGTCCGGTCCGCTCGGGCTCACCGGCCCGTCCGCGCTGGACGGCGCCCTGCTCGCCGCGCACGAGGTCAACGCGGGCGGCGGGGTCCTCGGCCGCCCCCTGGAGCTGGTCCTGGTGGACGGCGGCGGTGCGCCGGGCCGGGTGGCCGGAGAGGTGCGGCGGCTGCTGGCCGCCGGGGTGCTGGACGCGCTCGCCGGCTGCCACACCAGCGATGTGCACCGGGCGGTCGAGGCCGCCGCCGCGGGCCGGATCGCCTACGTCTTCACCCCGCCGCACGAGGGCGGCTCCCGGCTGCCGGGCGTGCTCTGCACGGGGATCGACCCGGCCCGCCAACTCGGCTCGGCCATGCGGGAGCTGACGACCAGTCATCACCTCCGGCGCTGGGCGCTGATCGGGAACGACTACATCTGGCCGCGATCCGTCCACCGGTCCGCCGAGGGGCTCGCGGCACGGGCCGGCGCCAGGGTGGTGCTGGAGCGGAGGGTGCCCTTCGGGGCGGTCGAGGAGCGGCTCGAACCGCTGCTGGACGCGCTGCGCGACGCCCGTGCGGACGCCCTGCTGCTCAGTCTGATCGGGCGCGACCTGGTGCACTTCAACCGGGCGCTGCGGCGCAGCGGGCTGGACCGCACGCTGGTGCGGCTGTCCGGGGCCCTGGAGGAGAACGGCCTGCTGGCGCTCGGCGGCGACGACACCGGGACGCTGTACGCCGCGATGCCCTCCTTCGCGACGCTGCCCGAGGAGCGCCGGCAGAGCCTCGCCGAGCGGCACCGGGCGCTGTGCGGCCCGTGGGCGCCGGTCCTGGACGCGTACGCGGTGGGCCTGTACGAGGGCCTGCACCTGCTCGCCGACCTGGCGGCCCGTCGGGCCCTGGCCCCGGACGGACTGCTGGCGGCCGCCGCCGAGCTGCTGCACCGTGAGGACGCGGGCCGGGCGTCGATCCACCTCGCCCGGGCCGAGGGGCTCGGCTTCGCCGTCCTGCCGCGCTGAGCCCCGCCTCCGGCGCGCCACGTCCCCGGTCCCGTCGCCCGTGCCCCGGGCGCCCCGTTTCTCGCCAGGTGGAATGTCGGAACGAAACCCTTCCATCTGGAAATAGTTCCCCCTACAGTCTCTCCACACACCCCGCAGGGTCGTCACGGAGAGAGAGCACCATGGCCGACACACCCGCGCCCAAGGGCATCGAGAGCTACGGCTACCAGCAGGAACTGCGCCGTTCGCTCGGCTTCACCGACCTGCTCGTCTACGGGCTGGTGTTCATGGTGCCGATCGCGCCCTTCGGCATCTTCGGCGGCGTCTTCCAGGGCTCCGGCGGCATGGTCGCCCTGGCCTACGTCCTCGGCATGGTGGCGATGATGTTCACCGCCCTGTCGTACGCCCAGATGTCCCGGGCCTTCCCGATGGCCGGCTCGGTCTACACCTACGCGGGCCGGGGCATCGCCGCCCCGGTCGGCTTCCTGTCCGGCTGGATGATCCTGCTCGACTACGTGCTGGTGCCCGGACTGCTGTACCTGATCGCCGGCGTCGCGATGAACTCGCTGGTGCCGTCCGTCCCGGTCTGGCTCTGGCTGATCGGCTTCGTGCTGCTCAACACCGTGGTCAACTACCTCGGCATCGAGACCACCAACCGGGTCAACAAGGCGATGCTGATCGGCGAACTGGTCGTGCTGGCCCTGTTCGTGGTGGTCGGCGTGATCGCCCTGGCCAACGGCAAGGGCCGGGGCTTCGACTTCACCCCGCTCTACAACGCGCACACCTTCTCGTGGAGCCTGGCCTTCGGGGCGGTCTCGATCGCGGTGCTCAGCTTCCTCGGCTTCGACGGCATCTCCACCCTCTCGGAGGAGAACCGGGACTCCGCCAAGGCCATCGGCCGGTCCATGGTCGCCGCGCTGCTGCTCGCGGGCACACTGTTCATCGTGCAGACCTGGGTGGCCTCGCTGCTGGTCGCCGACCCCGACGCGCTGATCCGGGACGGCGACCCGAACGGCACCGCCTTCTACGACGCGGCCCGCACCGCCGCCGGCGGCTGGCTCGCCACGCTGACCGCCGCCTCCACCGCCGTCGCCTGGGGCTTCGCCAACTCGCTGGTCGCCCAGGCCGCCACCTCCCGACTGCTGTACGCGATGGCCCGCGACCGCCAGCTGCCCGCCTTCCTGGCCCGGATCCACCCCACCCGCCGGGTGCCCGTCAACGCGACGCTCCTGACCGCCGGGATCTCGCTGGTGCTCGGCCTCTACATGGCCTCGCGCGAGGACGGCATCACCCTGCTGAGCACCCTGGTCAACTTCGGCGCGCTGACCACCTTCCTGGTCCTGCACGTCGCCGTGGTCGTCCACTACCTGGTCCGGCAGCGCAGCAAGGACTACTGGCGGCACCTGATCGCCCCCGCGCTCGGCTTCGCGATCCTCGCGTACGTGGTGGTCAACGCCAACATCGCGGCCCAGCGGCTCGGGTTCGTCTGGCTGCTCGTCGGCGGGATCGTGCTCGCCGGGCTGATCGCGACCGGACGCAAGCCCCGGCTGGCCGTGGCCGAGGCCGAGGCCGGGTCGGGCACCGACGCCGCCCCGGCCGCCGCGGACTCCGCCGCCGGGAGCACCACCACCGGGAGCGCCACCACCGGGAGCGCCACCGCCGGGAGCGCCACCACCACGAACACCGGCACCACCGCGAACGGCACCACCCCCAAGGAGAACCAGTGAGCCTGCCCGAGACCGTCACGCTCAAGCCCACCCCGGAGGACTACGCGTACACCTTCGGCGGCCGCGCCCCACTGGTCACCGTCCAGCCCGGCACCGTCATCGAGCTGACCACCGAGGACTGCTTCGGCGGCAAGGTGCGCGGCACCGGCGACCTGCCCAGCCAGGTCTGCGTCTTCCCCTACCTCAACCCGGTCACCGGTCCGATCGCGGTGGCGGGCGCCGAGCCCGGGGACGTCCTCGCGGTGCACTTCGTGGAGATCACCCCCGCCCGGGACCACGGCATCTCCAGTACCTTCCCGCACTTCGGCGCGCTGACCGCGACCCACAGCACCGCGATGCTGCACCCGGCCCTGGAGGAGCGGGTCTGGGTCTACGACCTGGACGTGAAGGCGGGCGTCTGCCGGTTCCGGGCCCGCAGGAGCGAGTTCACGGTGGAGCTGCCGCTCGACCCGATGCACGGCACGGTCGGCGTCGCCCCGGCGGCCGGCGAGGTGCTGGCCTCGATCACCCCGGGTGCGCACGGCGGCAACCTGGACACCCCCGAGATGCGGGCCGGCACCACCGCCTACTTCGGGGTCAACGTCGAGGGAGGCCTGCTCGCCATCGGTGACGGCCACGCCCGTCAGGGCGAGGGCGAGGTGTGCGGCACGGCGGTGGAGGCCGCGATGCGCACCACCGTGATCGTCGACCTGGTCAAGGGCGGCGGCCCGGCCTGGCCCCGGCTGGAGAACGACGACTTCCTGATCAGCACCGGCTCCGCCCGACCGCTGGAGGACGCGTTCCGGATCAGCCAGCACGACCTGGTCGGCTGGACCGCCGGCCTCCTCGGCCTGGACCAGCTCGACGCCTACCAGCTGGTCAGCCAGGCCGGGCTGGCCCCGGCGGCGAACGTCTGCGACACCAACTACACGATGGTCGCCAAGCTGCCGAAGAACCTGCTCGGCCGGGCCCGCGCCTACGACGGGCTGCACGACCGGCTGCGCGCGACCGCCGGGGCGTACCTGCGGCACCGGTAGCAACGCGGGGCCGGGCGCGCCGGGTTCAGCCCCGCGGGTCAAGGTCCCGGCAAATCCCGCAGCCCACCCCGAGCCCCCACCCCCGAGCCCCCACCCAGAGCCCCCACCCCGCCCCCACCACGGGCCCGTCGGCACCCCCACGCCGACGGGCCCGCGCGGTGTTCCCGGCGGGTGTCGCCGTTGTCCGGCGGGGCTACGGGTGCGGCGCGCAGACCAGCAGGTAGGGGAGCAGCGGCAGCGCCGCCGCCCCGAGCCCCCACACCGGCCGGCGCCGTCCGCTCGACGGCCGGGCCAGCCTTCGCACCCGGGCGAGCACCCCGGTGGACGCCGCGCCCAGCGTTCCGCCGCCCGCCGGGGCTCCCCGGCCGGGAGCGCCGGCGGTCGCCAACGCGCAGAGAGCGGAGGCCAGTTCACTCCGCGACACCTGGGCCAGCGCCGCGTCGTCGGCCGCCATCTCCAGCAGCAGGGCCACCTCGGAGCGCCCCAGCCGGGCCAGCGGCAGCGGCCCGAGCAGCAGCGCGAAGGTGTCGGCGGGCAGCCGGAACAGATGGTGGCGGCCGCGGATGTGCCCGCGCTCGTGGGCGACGGCCGCCGCGAGCCGGCGCTCGTCCAGCAGCCGCAGCGCCCCGCGTGACAGCACGACCCGGGCGCGGCGCCCGGGCAGGCAGTAGACGGCCGGACGCGGGTGCTCCAGCACCAGCGCGTCCCAGCGCCGGTCCCGTGCGGCGACCAGGTCCAGCATCGCCCGGTGCCGCCGCCGGGCCCGTCCGGTGCGCAGGCCGACGGCCGTCACCAGGGCGGCGAGCAGGGCCCCGCCGACGGCGAGCAGCCACCAGTCGTGGGTGTGCGGAAGCGCCGGAACGCCCGGGCCGGGGCCCCGGACCGGGCCGAACAGGCGGAGCAGTCCGAGGAGGCCGGCCGGCCGGTGGGCGAAGGGCTCCGCCGCGTGGTGGGCGGTGAGCAGCAGACCCACCGTGAACGAGGCCATCAGCGCCAGCCAGAGCGCGGCGCCCGCCACCGGACGGGCCTGGATCCGGGCGGAGCCGGCCAGTCGGCGGGGCAGCAGGACACCGGTCACCACCAGGTGGAGGCAGAGCAGCGCGAGAGTCACTCGGGGCCCCGGGACTTCACCTGTTCGAGGGCGGCGAGCAGGGCCGAGGCCTCGTCGCCGCTGATCCGGTCGACGAAGTGGAGCAGCGCGCCCGTCCGGTCGTGGGTGGTCTCCAGCGCCTGGTGCATCAGCCGGGCGGTGTACTCCTCGCGGGTGCAGGTCGGTTCGTACACCCAGGCGCGGCCGACCTTGGCGCGGCGCAGCCAGCCCTTGGTGTGCAGGATGTCCGCGACCGTGGTGACGGTGGTGTACGCGACGGCCCGCTCGTTCTGGAGGTCGTCCACCACCTCGCGCACCGTGGCGGGCCGGGCCCAGGACCAGAGCCGGTCCATGATCTCGGCCTCCAGATCGCCGAACCCCCGTAGCACCGCCCTCTTCTCCCTCGCCGAGCCGGCCGCCGGCGCCCTTCGCCCGCCGGACCGCGGCCCATGGTACGGAAGAGCGCCGGGCGCCCGCCCTCGAATCGAGGGGGCGGACGCCCGGCGCGTCGCGGGTGGTGTTCGGCCGGTGGTCGGCCGGTGTCCAAGCCGTGTCCGAGGACGCCCGCTGCCCCTCGGACACGGACGGCGGCGTCCCGGGGCCGCCGCTCGTGGCCCGGGGGACGTGCGGCCCCCGGGCCGGCCGCCCCTTCTCAGGACAGCCGCCGCCCGAGCGGGACGCGGGAGCGGGTGAACAGCGCCGCGAGCAGCCCCGCGACCACCGGCAGCGCCAGCACGATCAGCAGCAGCTCGCCCCAGGGCGCGGTGATCAGCGCCGGCGGGGCTCCGAGCCCGCCGGCCCGGGACTTCAGCAGCCCCACCGCCGGCACGAACCCGTTGACCGCCCCGAGCAGCGCTCCGAGCAGGGCGATCAGCGTGCACTGGAGGCCCGCCATGCTCCGCCGGATCCGCGGCGGGGCACCGACCGCGGCCAGGGTGGCCTGGTCCTGCCGGGAGTCGGCCGCCGCCAGGCCGGTGGCGATCCCGGCGGCGCCGAGCACGACCAGCCCGGCGAAGCCGGTGAGCGCCAGGGTGAGCGCGTCGCTCTTCGGCTGGTAGCCGCGTTCCACGGTCAGCCGGGCGAGCCGGTCCAGCCGGACGGCGGCCGCCTCGGCGCGCTGCTGCGCCTTGCGGTCGGGCGGGGTGGCGGGGAGCCAGACGGAGCCGGTCGGCCGGGCGGCGAGCCCGAGCGCGGGCAGCGCGGCGGGCGAGACCAGCCCCTGGGCGAACCCGGCGGCGGCCGGGTTGTCCACCAGCACCGCGTCGACCGGGACTTCCTGGAGGTCCGGCTTGGGCACCTCGCCCGGCTGGAGCGGCGCGCCGCCCCCGCCGCGCAGCAGCATCACGGCCTTGCCGTCGGCGCCCACCAGGGCCCGGTCGAAGACCAGCAGCTTGCCGGCGGCCAACGCCTGCTCGGCGGCCGGGTCGTGGACGTCGAACAGGTTGTGCAGCACGGTGGTGTCACCGGCGGCCAGGTGCGGCGGTGCGCCGAGGCCGCGCCGCTCCGCCGGGCCCCTGAGCGTGACGACGCTGGAGCAGTTGTCGCAGAAGCGGTACTCCACCTGGCCGAGGTCGCCGCGCGGGCCGAGCCCGCTCAGCTGCTTCTCCAGCTCGGCGCGCTCCTCGGCGAGCCGGGGGCCCTCGACGTGGCTGACCAGCTGGACGGCGCCGTACGGGGCCTCGGGCTGGTAGTCGCGCCGGTTCTCGGCGTCGGTGCTGGTGGTGTAGACGCCGATGGCGACGGCGCCGGCCACCGCGGCCATCACCGCGGCCACCGCCGGAGCGGTGCGCGAGCGGTGCCGGGCGGAGTCGCGCAGCGCGAGCCGCGGCCCGAGCGGCAGCCGGCCGGCGGCCCGGCCGATCAGGGCGACCAGCATCGGGGTGCAGAGCAGCAGGCCGAGTTCGGCGACCACCGAGCCGCCGAGCACGGTGAGCGTGCGGGTGTCGTAGCCGCCCATGCCGGGCCGGTCGCGCTGCACCACGCCCGCGCCGTACATCGCGAGGACCCCGCCGAGGACGACCAGCGCCAGACCGGCGAAGGTGACCAGGCGGCTGGGGGCGCGGACGGTGTCCCGGCCGGTGAGGCCGGCGGTGACGCTGCGCCGGGCGGCCTGCAGGGCGGGCAGCGCGGCCGCGAGCAGCGCGGTGACCAGGCCGATGCCGGCGATCGCCAGCAGGTCCAGCGGCGGTACGGCGAAGTGCCCGAAGCGCGCGCCGCCGAACTGTTCGATCCGCGTCCGCAGCACGGCGACCACCGCGGTGCCGAGCACCACGCCGACCGCCGCCCCGGCCGCGCCGAGGACCAGGCCGCCGCCGAGCACCACCGCGCCGACGTGGGCCCGGCTGCCGCCGGCCGCGCCGAGCAGGGCGAGCTGGCGGCGCGAGCGGCGGGCGCCGACCGCGAAGGCGGGCCCGGCGAGCAGGGCGACCTCCAGCAGCGCCATGCCGGTGACGGTGGCGACGACCATCCTGGTGTTGTTGGCGGCCGTCGGGTCGCTGTAGCGGTAGGCGTCGCGGTAGTAGGGGACGGCCTGCTCCGGCGGCGGGGCGAGTGCCACCGAGCGCGCCGTCAGGGTGTAGCCGTGGGCGTTGAACCGCTGGACGGCGGCCCAGTCGAGGGCGGCCCCGGCGGGCAGTCGGACCAGCCAGGCGGACCGGCTGTCGGAGGGCTTCTCCGCGGCGGGCCCGCCGGCGGCCAGCGCGCCGCTCAGCTGGTCGATCAACTCGCCCGGCCTGGCGACGAGTTCGACCCGGCCCAGCTCGCCCGGGTGCTCCACCACGCCGGTGATGGTGTACGTGGTGCCCTCCAGGCCCTGGAGGGTGGTGGTGGCGCCGCGCGCGAGTCCGGTGCGGTCCAGGAAGGCCCGGGTGACGGCCACTTCGTGCGGGGCGCCCGGCGCCCGTCCGTCGACCAGGTCGAGCCGTCCGCGCCAGAGCGGGTCGCCGAGGTCGGCCTCGGTGGTGAGGGTGCGGACCATGCCCTCGGGCGAGGTCGCCCCGGCCTCCGGCCCGGGCCGGGCCGGAGTGAGCACGCTGCCGGGCGGCAGCAGCGAGCCGACCAGGGCGACCGGGTCGGTGCCCGCGCCCTTCACCTGCTCGGCCGTCGGCTGCTCCCCCGGTCGGGGCTGGACGGCGAAGGCGCCGTCCTCGGCGATCGGGGCCTGCTCGACGAGTTGGCCCGGACTGAGCGAGGTGACCAGGGCGTCCGCGCCGCCCACCACCCGCTCGACCCGTTCGGCCGGGGTCAGTTGGCCGCTGCGGTGGACCACGTCGGCGCCGGTGACGCCGAGCACGGGCAGCGCGATCATGGCGGCGATCAGCGCGCTGCGGCCCTTGGCGCGCAGGGCGTCGCGGCGGGCGATGCGCAGCGCGACCCGCCAGGCTCCGATCCTCACCGCGCCACCTCGCCGACCGCACCGTACGGGTGCCCGGTGCCGGACGGGGGGACCGCGGCGAGGCGGGCGGAGGAGCGGCGGCCGGGGGCCTCCGAGGCGATCGCGCCGTCCCGCAGGTGGACCACCCGGTCCGCCCAACTGGCGTGCGCCGCTTCGTGGGTGACCATCATGGCGGCGGCGCCGGCGTCGCAGCGGGCGCGCAGGACGGCGAGCACCGCCTCGCCGGTGGCCGAGTCGAGGGCGCCGGTGGGCTCGTCGGCGAGCACCAGACGGCGGTCGCCGATCAGGGCGCGGGCGATGGCGACGCGCTGCTGCTGGCCGCCGGACATGTCGTCGGGGAAGCGGTCGGCGAGCTCGCCGATGCCCAGCTCCTCCAGCGCGGCCAGCGCCTCCCGGCGGGCCCGGCGTCCCGGGACTCCGTCGAGCTCGCGCGGCAGGGCGATGTTCTCGGCGGCGGTCAGCGCCGGGATCAGGTTGTAGTCCTGGAAGACGTAGCCGATCGACCGCCGCCGCAGGTCGGCGAGCCTGCCGCGGCCGAGGCCGCCGAGCGCGACCCCCTCCACCAGCACCTCGCCGCCGCTGGGCTGGTCCAGCCCGCCGGCGAGGGTCAGCAGGGTGGACTTCCCGGAGCCGGACGGGCCCATGACGGCGACGAACTCGCCGGGGTGGACGGCCAGGTCGATGCCGCGCAGGGCGTGCACCTCGGCGGCACCCCGGCCGTGCACCCGGGTGACGTCGGTCAGGCGCAGGACGGGTGCGGGCCGGGTCGGATCGGTGTGGGACACTCTTCCCCCTTGTGAGCTGCTCAACTGCATATGTCGGTGAACTATATATGTCGGAGGACGCGAGGCAAGTCGGGGTGGTTCCCGGGAATCCATGGCCGGGGTGATCGGGTTCGGTCAAACTTCTACAAAGCTGTCGAGGATGTCGACGGAAACCGGGACCGATCGTTCGGGGGCGGTCTATGCTCGGGAAGGTTCACGGCCCCGGGCGGGACTTCCTCTCCGCCGGGCCGTGCCGTGGAGCGGCGCACCCCGATGCGCCCGGGCCGGAAGGAGGCGGGAGACATGGACTGCGGTAGTCCGGGTCGCAGTCGCCCCCGCCCCCGCGGTGTGCGGTAGCACCCTTCCCCGACGTTCACCGGGCGTTCTCCGCCCGTCCCCCTGACGTGCCGCCACCGCGCGGTGCGACCACCCGTACGGTCCGTCCCGGGCCCTGCGCGCCTCCCTGTCGGCCGTGACGGCGATCGCCATCATCGAGGTCGTCCGGGCCGCACCGGGCCCCGGCCGCGCGTCATCGTCCGTACCCCTCCTCCCGTGAAGGAGGTGCCGTCGTGCACACCCTGACCACCGTCGACTTCCTGATCCGGCTCGCCACCGGCGTCGCCTGCGGCGCGCTGATCGGCGTCGAACGCCAGTGGCGCGCCCGGATGGCCGGCCTGCGCACCAACGCCCTGGTCGCCGCCGGCGCCACCCTGTTCGTGCTCTACAGCGAGGCCGTCGGCGACACCGGCAGCCCCACCCGGGTCGCCTCCTACGTCGTCTCCGGCATCGGCTTCCTCGGCGGTGGCGTCATCCTGCGCGACGGCGCCGGCGTCCGCGGCCTCAACACCGCGGCGACACTGTGGTGTTCGGCCGCCGTCGGGGTGCTCGCCGCCTCCGGCGAACTCCAGTTCGCCGTCCTCGGCACCCTCGCCGTGCTCGGCGTCCACCTCGTGCTGCGCCCGGCCGGCCGGCTCCTCGACCGGACCCCACAGTCCGGCAACGACCCGGACTCCACCTGCCGCGCCACCGTCCACCTGGAGTGCGACCGCAAGTCCGAGACCCACATCCGGGCACTGCTCCTCCAGGCCCTCGCCGCCTCCGGCCTCGCCCCGACCGGCCTGCGCGCCCGCCGCACCGACAACGGGGACGCCACCAGCCTGCGGGCCACCGTCGCGATCACCGGCCGGGTGACGCCGGCGCTCGAACAGGTCGTCACCAGGCTGTCGTTGGAGCCCGGCGTGCGTGACCTGCACTGGCACCTGGACGACGAGTCCGAGGAGCCCGGCAACCCGGCGCTCGCCTGAGCGGACGGGCGGTCACCCGAGCCGTTCGCCCGGGCCATTCACCCTGGCCGTTCGCCCGAGCCATTGGCCTGGGCCGTTTCACCACCCCGCCGATCGATCCCCATGGAGGTCCGATGCCCACCCCCGATCCCGACCACGGGCCGCTGGTGCCGATGCTGCTGGTGCTGACCGTGGTCACCGGAGTGGTGGACGCGATCAGCTACCTCGAACTCGGCCACGTCTTCGTCGCCAACATGACCGGCAACGTGGTGTTCCTCGGATTCGCCCTGGCCGGCGCGGCCAACCTCTCGGCCACCGCCTCGCTGGCCGCCCTCGCCGCCTTCCTGCTCGGCGCCCTGGCCGGCGGCCACCTCGCCCGCCGGCTGCCCGGCCACCGCGGACACCTGCTGACCGCCGCCGTCGCCGTACAGTCGGCACTGGTCGCGGCGGCCACCGTGCTGGCGGCCGTGGTCGGCCACACCTCCGACCCCGCCCGCTACACCCTGATCGGGCTGCTCGGCTTCGCGATGGGCGGCCAGAACGCGGTGGTCCGCGCCCTGAAGGTCCCGGACCTCACCACCACCGTGCTCACCATGACGATCACGGCCCTCGCCGCCGACCGCACCGGCCCCCGCCGCCTCGCCTCCGCCGTCTGGATGTTCGCCGGCGCCCTCCTCGGCGCCCTCCTCGTCCTCCACGCCGACATCCCGCTCGCCCTGGCACTGGCCCTCGCGCTCCTCCTCGCCGTCGCGGCCCTCACCCACCACGCCGCCAAACCCACCCCGGCCCCCGCCTGGACCCACCCCCGCTGAGCGGTCCGACGCTCCCTCTCCCGTCCCGGTGCCCGCCCGGACCGCCCCCGCGCGGTCGGCGGATCGCCCCCGGGGGCGGACGGGTCGGCCGGGCGTGCCGGCGGCCGCTGCTCCCGGGCGGCCAACGGCGATTGACGGTACGGCGGCCCGGTCAGTCCTCGCGGCAGTGGCCGGCGCGCCCGCTCCAGAGCGGTTCGAGGCGGGCCCAGTCGGCGGCCCAGGCGGCCTCGGCCCGGCGGTCGAGGGCGTGGAGGCGCACACGGAGGGCGAGGAGGAGCAGCGCCAGCAGGGCGAGGAGGCCGCCGGCGCCGGTGCAGGCGGCGGAGACCGCGAGGGCCGCGCGGTCGCCGGGGGGAGCGGAGACGGTGCCGACCGGGTCGACCCAGATCGGGAGGCGGCTGCCGGGCACAACGGAGTGCGGGGCCTGGACGGTGCCGAGTCGCTGGATGCCGTTCGGGGCGGTCCACACGGCGGTGACGTCGATCCGGTTGCTGTAGCCGCCGGAGTAGCGGCTGCCGGTGGCCGCGGTGGTGCGGTCCGGGATGTCGCGGACCACGGCGTCGACCTGCCGCAGCCGTCCGCGGTCGAGGTCGGCCTGGTGCGCGGTGGAGCGGTAGAGGAGGAGGGAGCCGCCCGCGCAGAGGGCCAGCGCGATCACCGCGCCGAGCAGGGCGGACAGCCAGGCGCGGGCCCGGGAGCGGTCGAGGGGGCGGGCGAGCGGCTCGTGCCGGGCACCGAAGGCACGCCGCAGCCGGCGGCCGGTGCGCTGCGGGAGCGACGCGGGCCGGGTCGGACGGGGAGTGCTGGACACGGTGAGGGCTCCTCAGGGGCGCGGGGACGCGGGGCGGTTCCGCCCCAATGTCCACCCGGCGGCCCCCCGCGCACAAGAGTCGTGCGCGCCCGTAGGACCGCCAGGGCCGCTCGGCCCCGAGCCCGGGACGTTCGGCCCTCGGCATCCGCGCGCCGGGGCGGGCAAGCTGGGGAGCGGCGGCGCCCTCCCGGTGCTTGGGCGCGGCCGAGACCCGGATCGGCCGTGGGGGCGCCGGGTCGCGGTAACGGGGCAGGGGGTGATCGTGGGGGTCACCTCCTGCCTGTTCCGGGCGGGCTCCTGCCCGTTCCGCGCACGGAAACTGACGTCGCCCCAGCTCGGGGCCTTCTTCTGCCGCTGCTGGCGGTGTCGGTGATCGCGACCGGGACGGGCTTCGCGGCGGCGGCGATGTTCCTGAAATCGCAGATGCAGTACGACCTGGTGCCCCCGGGCGCGGTCTACTACGGGCTGACGGCCTTCGGGCCGGCCTCGTCGCTCGGGATCATCGCCTCGACGCTGCCGCTGCTGAAGCGGATCACCGGGCCGGAGGCGGCCCGCAACGGCTGACCTCCCGTCGGGGCCGGCCCCGTGGTCCGCGCCCGGCGGCCGACGGGGTCGGTGCGGCGCCCGGCGGCCGACGGGGGCCGCACCGTGCTCAGCGGCCGACGGGGTAGCCGTGCGTCCCGGCGGCCCGCACCACGTCCAGCTCCGGCAGCCAGCTACCGAGGACCAACGCGGACGGGTAGAACATCGGCCCGGGCAGCGCGTCCACCGGGAAGCGCTCCCAGCCGGCGCAGGCGTGCGGCTCGGTGACCACGGCCTCGGCCAGGCTGGGCGGCGCCAGCACGGCGGCGGTCAGCCGGGGCCGGCCGAGCTCGTGGTCGAGGTGCACGGCGAGCACCCGCATCTCCTCGGCGGGCAGCACGATGCCCGTCTCCTCGGCGAGTTCGCGGGCCGCGGTCTGCTCGAAGGACTCGCCGAGGTCGACCTTGCCGCCGGGCAGGCTCCAGGTGGGCGGCTCGCCGGCGGTGATCCGGCGGCCGACCAGCACCCGGCCGTCCCCGGTGGGCACGATGACCCCGGCGCCGAGCAGCGGTGCGTTCGGCGGGGCCGGTGCGGTCGGTGCGGTGCTCAACTCGCGATCTCCTTCAGCCGGTTACCAGTTGGCGCGCTCGTAGTCCTTGAGGAAGCAGCCGTACAGGTCCTCGCCCGCCTCGCCGCGCACGATCGGGTCGTACACCCGGGCGGCGCCGTCGACCAGGTCGAGCGGGGCGTGGAAGCCCTCGTCGGCGAGGCGCATCTTGTCCGGGTGCGGGCGCTCGTCGGTGATCCAGCCGGTGTCGACGGCGGTCATCAGGATGCCGTCGCTCTGGAACATCTCCTGCGCGCTGGTGCGGGTGAGCATGTTGAGCGCGGCCTTGGCCATGTTGGTGTGCGGGTGGCCGGCGCCCTTGTAGCCGCGGGAGAACACGCCCTCCATCGCGGAGACGTTGACCACGTACTTGCGGCGCGAGGCGGAGGCGGCCATCGCCGGGCGCAGCCGGCTGATCAGGATGAACGGCGCGGTGGAGTTGCAGAGCTGGACCTCCAGCAGCTCCATCGGGCCGACCTCCGAGACGGTCTGCACCCAGCTGTTGGTGTCGGCGAGGTCGGGCACCAGGCCGCCGGCGTCGATCGCGGTGCCGGCCGCGATCCGGGCGGGCGTCGCGGAGCCGGTGACCAGGGCGAGCGAGGTGACGTCCTCGGCGGCGATCCGCTGCGCGTCGCCGTCCGCCTGGTGGGGGAGGGCCGGCAGGTCGACGCTGCCGCTGCCGAAGCGGCCGATCGTGGTGGCCTGCGGGAGCTCGCCGGCCGGCAGCGGGGCGGACTCGGCGTTGACCAGCTCGCGGTAGGACTCCGGCGGGCGGCGCACGGTTTGCGCGGCGTTGTTGATCAGGATGTCCAGCGGGCCGTCGGCGGCGACCTCGTCGGCCAGCGCCATCACCTGGGCCGGATCGCGCAGGTCGATGCCGACGATCTTGAGGCGGTGGATCCACTCGTCGCTGTCCGGCATCGCCTTGAAGCGGCGGATCGCGTCGTTGGGGAAGCGGGTGGTGATGGTGGTGTGGGCGCCGTCGCGCAGCAGCATCAGCGCGATGTACATCCCGATCTTGGCGCGGCCGCCGGTGAGCAGCGCGCGCTTGCCGGTGAGGTCGGCGCGGGCGTCCCGGCGGGCGCGGTTCTTGACCGCGCAGTTCTGGCAGAGGTTGTGGTAGAACGCGTCGACCTCGACGTACCGCTGCTTGCAGGTGTAGCAGGAGCGCGGGCGCTCCAGGATGCCGGCGATCTCGGTGGTGGTGACGGTGGTCAGGCCGAAGGCGCCGGCCGTCTCGTCGTCGATCCGGGAGGGCGCACCGGTGGCGGTGCGGGCGGTGACCTCGCGGTCGTTGGCGGTCTTGCGGGCCCGGGTCTCCTGGCGGCGGCGCTGCTTGAGGGTCCGGAATATGCCGCCGACGGCCTGGCGGACGGTGATCGCGTCCGGGTGGTCGACGTGCAGCTCGTCGAGCTCGGCGAGCACTTCCAGGCAGAGCCTCAGCCGCTCGGGGTCGAGGCCGGGACCGTAGTCGATGTCCTCCTCGGTGCCCTCGACCAGGTCCTGCCCGGTGTCCGTCTGCTCGATGTCGGTCTGCCCGATGCTCACGCCTGCTGCCGCTTCCCGTTCCGCCACGCCCACACGCGTGAAGTCATGCCCGTTACCGCGTGAATGCTACGGGAGCGGCCCCGGCCCGGGCGAAAACCGGACGTCGGAGGGGGTCTTTGGATGATCCTCCATGTCTACGCGCGGAGCATTGATCACGGTTTGTGTACAGCCCCAGCAATGCTCTTCGAACTGGCTTTTGCCCCCGCCCTCCCGGAGAATCGAACGCTGGGTGCCGGGCGCCCGAGTGCGCCCCGGCGGCATCGCCGCAACCGCACCCGAGGTGTATCCCCCCAGCCAGAGAGCCCTTCTTCATGCGCTTCCTGAACGACCTCAAGCCCTCGTACGACTTGACGTACGACGACGTCTTCATGGTCCCCAGCCGTTCCGCCGTGGGCTCCCGGCAGGGCGTGGACCTCTCCTCGAACGACGGCACCGGCACCACCATCCCGCTGGTCGTGGCCAACATGACCGCCATCGCCGGCCGCCGGATGGCCGAGACCGTCGCCCGCCGCGGCGGCCTGGTCGCCATCCCGCAGGACATCCCCACCGAGGTCATCGCCGAGGTCGTCTCCTGGGTCAAGCAGCGCCACCTCGTCTTCGACACCCCCATCACGCTCGCCCCCGGCGACACCGTCGCCGAGGCGATCTCGCTGCTGCCCAAGCGCGCGCACGGCGCCCTCGTGGTGGTCGAGGACGGCAAGCCGGTCGGCGTGGTCGCCGAATCCGACTGCCAGGGCGTCGACCGCTTCACCAGCCTGGCCGACGTCATGTCCCGCGACCTGCTGGTGCTGGACGAGGGCATCGACCCGCGGACCGCCTTCGACAAGCTCACCGAGGCGCACCGCAAGCTCGCCCCCGTCGTGGATGCCGAGGGCCGGCTGGTCGGCCTCCTCACCCGCAAGGGCGCGCTGCGCGCCACCCTCTACAGCCCGGCCGTGGACGCGGCGGGCAAGCTGCGGATCGCCGCCACCGTCGGCATCAACGGCGACGTCGCGGGCAAGGCCTCGGCGCTGATCGAGGCCGGTGCCGACGTGCTGGTGGTCGACACCGCGCACGGCCACCAGGAGTCCATGATCAGCGCGCTGCGCGCGGTGCGCGGCCTGGACCCGAAGATCCCCATCGTGGCCGGCAACGTGGTCTCCGCCGTCGGTGTCCGCGACCTGGTCGAGGCGGGCGCCGACATCCTCAAGGTCGGCGTCGGCCCGGGTGCCATGTGCACCACCCGGATGATGACCGGCGTCGGCCGGCCCCAGTTCTCCGCCGTCCTGGAGTGCGCCGCCGAGGCCCGCCGGCTCGGCAAGCACGTCTGGGCGGACGGCGGCGTGCGCCACCCGCGCGACGTCGCCATGGCGCTGGCCGCCGGCGCCTCCAACGTGATGATCGGCTCTTGGTTCGCCGGGACCTACGAGTCCCCGGGCGACCTCCAGACCGCCGCCGACGGCCGCCAGTACAAGGAGAGCTTCGGCATGGCCTCGGCCCGCGCGGTCAGCAACCGCACCGCCCAGGACTCCTCGTACGACCGTGCCCGCAAGGCGCTGTTCGAGGAGGGCATCTCGCACTCCCGGATGTTCCTCGACCCGGCCCGCCCGGGCGTCGAGGACCTGATCGACTCGATCATCGCGGGTGTCCGCAGCTCCTGCACCTACGCGGGCGCCGGCAGCCTGGAGGAGTTCCACGAGAAGGCGATCGTGGGCGTCCAGAGCGCGGCCGGCTACGCCGAGGGCAAGCCGTTGCACTCCAGCTGGGCCTGACCGCCACCGGCGCCCGCCGGAGCCGGGCCGGCGGGCGCGTCCGTGCCGTCGGGGGTCGTGACGGTGGCGGCGGTGGTCGTGCCGGCGGTGCCCGGACTCGCGCTCGTACCGTCGGCCGTCCGGCTCCTCGCCTCGGGGAGCCGGACGGCCGCGGCCGTCGCGGGGGCGGGCCGCTCGGCGCCCGGCGCGCAGCCCGGTCCGCCGCCGCGCGTGCCGTCCGGGCGGCCGGGGTGCCCCGCGTCCGACCTGTTGTCCGGCCCGTTGTCCGGTCCGTCCGTCGGCCCGTCCGTCGGCCCGCAGCCCGGTCCGCCGCTCGGCCCGCGGTCCGGCCCGTCGGTCCGCGCGGGCGGGAGCAGGGAGCGGAGCGGGAGCAGCAGGGCGCGGCCGAGCAGCCCGACCGAACCGTCCAGCGCGGTGGCGAACGCCCGGGCGGCGCCCGGCAGGTGTCGCAGCTCCCACAGCGCCTCGACGGCGCCCCAGGCGCCCTCGCGGGCGGCCCCGACCGACCAGACGCCGAGCAGGTGGGTGAGCGGCTCGGCGCGTTCCAGCAGGTCGGGCCCGGGCAGCAGCTGTTCCCGGACGGCCGTCTCCACCTCGGCCAGTACCTGGTTGATCCGGTGGTAGTCCTCCTCGATGTCGGCCGGTTCGCAGCCCCGGCGGCGGCAGGTGTCCACGACCGCCAGCGGCAGGTCGTGCTGGATGTGGGCGGCCATCCCGGCCATCGCGAACTGCAGGGGGTGCACCCCCGGGTGGGCGCGCAGCGCGAAGAGCGGCCGCCAGCAGGCGGGCGGCTCCTTCCCGGCCGCGTCGGTGGCCACGGCCCGCAGGTACCGCCCGGCGAACACCGCGTCCAGCTCGGCCACCGCCGACGGGTCGGCGAAGCACCCGTCACCCAGCCGGTCGCGGACCGCCCGCGTCACGGTGAGGTAGAGCCGGTTGAAGACCCCGACCCCGTCGGTCGGGGGCAGCCCGGCCCCGGTCTCCCGCAGCCGGCCGATCACCCGCTCGACCCTCGCCGTGCTCGCGACCACCGCTCTCGTACGATCCACCGCCGTGTCGGGCATGCGCCACCCTCCGATGTCGATCGTGCACTGATCGCATCATCGTGACAGCGCCGTCGAGCGCTCGGTGGGCGCGGCGCGCTGGCCGCGGCCAGCGCGGCGGCGGCGGGAGCGCCGCGGTGCGGCCCCCGGCCCGTACGGGCTCGCCGCCCGCTCGGCCCGTCAGCCCAGCTCGTACTCCAGGACGTAGGTGTGGGTGCCGGACTCGTCGACGGTCAGGTGGAACTCCCCGGTGATCCCGGCCAGCTCGCCCGCGCCCGTGCCCGGCACCACGCGTATCGTCGTACCGGTGGTGTCCCACGCCGCCTGCTGGAGCACGAACGAGCCCGCGCGTCCGTCCAGTTCACCCGTCACGTGCTCCACCGCGACGTACGAGGCCGGGCTGCCGGAAGGGCCCGCGACGGAGAGCATCCGCACCTCGCTCGTCCCGCTCAGCCCGCCCGTGAAGGCTTTCGTGATCCGGACCCGCCCGAAGGCCGCGCCCTCCCGTTCCTCCGTCTCCACCGGTTCGAACGCGGTGAGTTCGAACGACCCGCTCGCCGTGCTCCCCATGGCACCGTCCCCTCGTCGATCCGCACCTGACCACCCGGTGGCGGGCTCTCCGCCGACCGTGAACCGAGCCTTGCACACACCACTGACAATCGCGCCCGAGCGGCCCGGCGGAGCCCGCCCGAGCGGCCCGGCGGAGCCCGCCCGAGCGGTCCGTCGGAGCCCGGCGCGGCCCCGAGCGGCCCCGAGCGGCCCGGTGCGGCCCGGTCACGGCTCCCAGCGGATGGCCAGCACCGCCGCGTCGTCGGCCAGCCCGGTGTCCCCGACCCAGCCGTCGACGTCCGCCAGCACGGCGTCCAGCAGGTCCGCCGGGGTGCCGCCGTGCAGGCCGGGCAGCCGCTCCGCGATCGGGTAGAACCGGCCCCCGGCGTCCCGGGCCTCCGACACCCCGTCGGTGTGCAGGAGCAGCAGGTCGCCCGGCTCCGGGTCGAAGCGCCGGTCCGGGTACGCGTCGCCGGTGAGCCCGAGCAGCCCCAGCGGCGGCGCCGGGAAGGGGGGTTCCAGCTCGCTCACCCGGCCCGCCCGGCGCAGCAGCGGCGGCGGGTGGCCGCAGTTCACCAGCCGCACCGGCCCCCGGTCCGGCGCCACGTCGAGCAGCAGCGCGGTGGCGAACCGCCCCTCCTCCGACTGCCGGGCGGCGAGCGCCGCGTCCAGCCGCTCGGCGAGTCGGCCGGGGTCCGGTTCGGTCCGCGCGGCCTCCCGGAACACCCCCAGGACGTCCGCGGCCGTCTCCACCGCCGGGAGCCCGTGCCCCTGGACGTCGCCGAGCAGGATGCGCAGCCCGAAGCGGGTCTCCACCACGGCGTACAGGTCCCCGCCGATCCGGGCCTCGGCGGCCGCCGCCACGTACCGCACCGCCAGGCGCAGCGGCCCGATCCGCTCCGGCGGCGGGCGCAGCAGTGCCCGCTGGGCCGCCTCGGCCACCGTCCGGACCTGGAACAGCTCCCGTTCGCGGGCCGCCACCACGACGACGCTGGCGGCGCTGGCCAGGGTCGAGGCCAGGACGGTGACCGGCACGCTGATCCGGACCGACGCCGGCAGCTGCGGGTTGGCCGACTCCAGCAGCCCGACGGAGAGCAGCGCCACCGCGCCGACCAGCAGCGGCACCCGCGCCCGCCGGGTGGTCGCACCGGCCAGCACCGGGGCCACCGCGAGCAGCGGCGCCAGGGTGGTGCCCGGCCCGATGGCCAGCGCCGCCACCACGGCGGCGACCAGCAGCAGGAGCGCGCCGTACAGCAGCAGCCGGGTCCGCCTCGGCAGGTGCAGCGGCGGCACCCCGTCCGGGCCGTCGGCGGTCACGCGTCCTCCAGTGGTGCCGGTCGGTCCGGCGGGTCGGTCGGTTGTCCGGCCGGCGGGCCGGTCGAGCTGGTCACAGGTCCGCGGGGTGCCCGGCTGCCGGGCCGCCCGGCCGCCGGTGGACGGTCGTCGCCGGACAGCGGTCGCCGGACGGCCGTCGGCGGACGGTCGGAGGCCCTCAGCGGAACGAGGGCCTCCGGTCCACTCTCCCCGCCCGGCCCCGGGTCAGCACCTCGGCCGCGGGTCGCGCGCCGGCGCGCACTACGCTGGGCCGGGAGATGAGACGCAAGAGCCGCCGCCCAGCCTCCCCCCTCCCGCAGCGCCACGGCGTGGCCCCGGTGCACCTCCGGCTGCCGCTCGAAGGCCCCTGGCCGACGGTGCGCGACCACCTGGTGGACCGGCTGCCCGCCGTCCCGGCCGGGCGGATCGACGCGGCGCTCCGGGACGGCGAGATCGTCGGCGAGCACGGCCCGATCGCCCCGGCGGAACCGTTTCACCCCGGCGCGCACCTGTGGTTCCACCGGGACCTCCCCGAGGAGGTGCGCGTCCCGTTCGAGCTGGTCGTGCTGCACCGCGACGAGCATCTGGTGGTGGTCGACAAGCCGCACTTCCTGGCCACCACGCCGCGCGGCAAGCACGTCACCGAGACGGCGCTGTCCCGGCTGCGACACACCCTCGACCTGCCCGAGCTCAGCCCCGCGCACCGCCTGGACCGCCTCACCGCCGGCCTGGCCATGTTCGTCGTCCGCCCGGAGGAGCGCGGCGCCTACCAGACCCTGTTCCGCGACCGCCTGGTGCGCAAGGAGTACCAGGCCGTCGCCGGGTACGACCCGGAGCTGGGCCTGCCGCGCACCGTGCGCAGCCACATCGTCAAGGAGCGCGGGGTGATCGCCGCGCGGGAGGTCGACGCGCCGCCGAACAGCGAGAGCCGGATCGACCTGCTGGAGCGGCGCGACGGCCTCGCCCGCTACCGGCTGCGGCCGCTGAGCGGGCGCACCCACCAGCTGCGGCTGCACATGTGCGGCCTCGGGCTGCCGATCCTCGGCGACCCGGTCTACCCGGAGGTGCTGCCCGAACCGGCCCCGGACGACTTCCGCCGTCCGCTGCAGCTGCTCGCCTCGACGGTCGAGTTCACCGACCCGCTGACCGGCCGCGAGCGCCGCTTCGAGACCCGCCGCACGCTGGCCGCCTGGACCGACCCGCGGGGCTGGGCCGACGACGCAGGGCCCTGGGACGACCGGATGATCTAGGGCCAAGGTCCGAACCGGACCCGGTTCCGGCGGCCGATCCGCGGACCGGCCCGGTGGCGGGATCGTTTGCGGCATGAACGCAGGCATCGACGCAGGTTTCAACGCGGGCAACACCGCGGACACCACCCCGGCCCGGCGCGCCACCCCGGCCCGGCGCGCCACCGTGGACGGGCACGCCACCGCACCGCACGGCGCCCCCGTCGCCGTCGTCACCGGAGCCTCCCGAGGCCTCGGCCTGGCCCTCGCGCACGCCCTCGCCGCCGACGGCTGGCGGCTGGTGATCACGGCCCGCGGCGCGGCCGAACTCGCCGCCGCCGCAGCCGACCTGGCCGCCGTCACCGAGGTCGTCGCGCTGCCCGGCACCGTGGTCGACGACGACCACCGCGCCCATCTGGCCGAGGCCGCGGAGGACCTCGGCGGCGCGAGCCTGCTGGTCAACAACGCCGGAACGCTCAACGGCGCCCCGGGCCCCGGCAGTGAGCCGCTGCCCCGGCTGGCCGACTTCCCGCTGCCGGACCTCCTGGAGACCTTCGAGGTCAACGCGCTCGCCCCGATCGCCCTCACCCAGCTCGTCCTGCCCCAACTGCGCGCCCGCGGCGGCGCCGTCCTCAACATCAGCTCCGAGGCCGCCGTCGAGCCCTACCGAGGCTGGGGCGGCTACGGTGCCAGCAAGGCCGCCCTGGACCTCGCCGGCGCCGTACTCGCCCGGGAGGAGCCGGAGTTGCGGGTTTGGGCGGTGGACCCGGGCACCATGCTCACCCGGATGCTCCAGGAGGCCGGCCCCGGTGAGGACATGTCCGGCGAGCCGCTGCCCGAGCAGGTGGCGCCGGTCCTGCTCGGCCTGCTCCGCGACCGCCGGCCCTCCGGCCGCTACCGCGCCGAGGACCTGGCCACCCCGGCCGCGGACCGGGGCGGGCGATGACGGCATCCGCCGTCCCCGCTGCCCGGCCGGCTGTCCGACGGCACCCCGGTCGTACCGCACCCCTCCTCCACCCGGCCGGACGAATCGGGTTCTTACCTGGTCGAGTCGCGCCGGGTGGTGCCCGGGGAGGCGGCGGCCCGCAACCGCGAAGGAGGCACCGTCCCGGCGACCGTCCGTTCGCTCATGCGGACGGCGTGGCGCCCGGGGGCAGTTCCAGCTCGAACCAGACCACCTTGCCGTCCTGGGTCCGGCGGCTGCCCCAACGGTGTGCGAGCTCGTTGACCAGGTGAATGCCCCGGCCGCCCTCGTCCTCGCTGCGGGCGCGGCGGATCCGCGGCACCTCGGGCTCACGGTCGGCGACCTCGACCGTGAGCACCCGGTTGCAGTACAGCCGCAGCTGGGTGGGCGATCCGGCGTGCACCAGGGCGTTGGTGATCAGTTCGCTGGTGAGCAACTCGGCCCAGTCGGCGAGTGCTTCGAGCCCCCAGGCGGCCAGCGTCTCGCGGGTGAAGCGGCGCGAGTGGGCGACCATCGCGTGGTCGCCGGTGAGCGGCAGGGTGGCGATCCGGTCCGCTCCCTCGGGGCGGACCTGCGCCATGATGACGGCGATGTCGTCCTCGCCGGTGGTCTCGGTGAGCCGGTTCAGGACGGCGTCGCAGGTCTGCTCCAGCGAGCCGCGCCGGTCGGCGACGGTGCGGCGCAGCAACTGCAGCCCCTCGTCCAGGTCCTGGCCCCGGCGCTCGATCAGCCCGTCCGTGTAGAGGGTCAGGATGCCCTCCTCGGGGAGGGTGAACTCGGCGCTCTCGAAGGCGACTCCGCCCACTCCCAGCGGGGCGCCGGAGGGCAGTTCGATCAGGCGGGTCCGCCCTTCGGCGTCGGCGACAACGGGCGGCAGGTGCCCGGCGCTGGCCGCGGTGCAGCGGCGGTCCACCGGGTCGTACACCACGCAGACGCAGGTGGCGAACTGGCCCTCGCCGACCGTCGCGGTCGCCTCGTCCAGCCGGTACAGCACCCGCGCCGGGTCCAGGTCCAGGGTGATCAACGTCCTTGCTACGGTCCGTAGTTGGCCCATGGTCGCGGCGGCCCGGATGCCGTGGCCCATCACGTCGCCGACGATCAGGGCGACCCGCCCGGAGGACAGCGGCACCACGTCGAACCAGTCGCCGCCGACCTCGCTGACCACGCTGCTCGGCAGGTAGCGGTAGGCGAGGTCCAGCCCGAGCGTGCGGTGCACCTCCTGCGGCAGCAGGCTGCGCTGGAGGGTGAGCGCGGTGTCCCGCTCGCGGCGGTAGAGCCGGCCGTTGTCGATCGCGAGCGCGGTGCGGGCGGCCAGTTCCTCGGCCAGCGAGCGGTCCGCCGGGCCGAACGGCACCGGGTTGCGGGCGCGGACGAACTCCGCGCCGCCCAGCACGTGCCCGCGCGCCACCAGCGGCACCATCAGGTACGAGTGCACCCCGGAGTCCAGGCTCGGCTGCACCCGGTCCGGCGAGGCGACGATCAGGCGCAGCTTCTCCTCGGTCACCTCGGCGACCAGGATCGAGCGCCCGGTGCGCAGGCTCTGCGCGTACAGTTCGGCCGACTGCGAGGTCTCGCCCACCTGGTCGGCCGCCCCGTTCATGCCGCCGTCCGGGCCGGCGTCGCCGACCGCGACCGCCCGCATCAGCACCGGCCCCTCCGCCGGGACCGCCCCGGGTTCCTCGCCGCTGAGCACCGCCTCGCGCAGGTCCACGGTCACGAAGTCGGCGAAGCGCGGGATCACCACCTCCACCAACTCCCGCGCGGTGCGGTGCAGGTCGAGCGTGGTGCCGATCCGGTTGCTGGCCTCGTTCAGCAGCGACAGCCGCTGCTGGGCGGCCCACGCCTCGTCCAGCGCCCGCTGCCGGGCGGCGGCCGCGTCGCGCTCGCGGGTGAACAGCAGCGCGTTGTCGATCGAGACGGCCGCCCGCACCGCCAACTCCCCGGCCAGCGCCAGGTCGTCCTCCTCGTACGGGCGGTCGGCCAGGGTGCGGTAGAAGCCGGCCACGCCGACCGCGGCGCCGCGCGCGATCAGCGGGACCACCATGAACGACAGCACGTTCTGCTCCCGTACGGCGGCCGTGCGCACCGGATCCTCGGCGAACCAGGCCATGCCCTCCTCGTCCATCCGCGGCACCAGCACCGGCTTGCGGTGCGCCAGGCACCAGGCGTACGGCGAACCGGGCTGGAAGCGGTGCAGGTTGCCGGTGCGGGCGATCGGCGACAGCGTCGAGCCGGGCACCGCGTGGAAGGCCATCCGCCGCAGCAGCGCCGATCCGTCCGCCGACCCGTCCGCGGGTTCGTCCGCGGCGGCGGTCGCCTCCCGCTCGCCCCGGACCAGCTCCTCCAGCACCTCCACCACCACCGCGTCGGCCAGCCTCGGTGTCGCCACCTCGGCCAACTCCTGGGCGGTCTGGGCGAGATCGAGCGTGGTGCCGATCCGGGTGGAGGCCGCGTTGACCAGCGCCAGACGCTCCTGCGCCGCCCTGGCCTCGCGCAGCGCCTGCTGCCGCGCCAGCACGGTCCGGTGCTGGCGCAGGTACAGCCGGGCGTTGTCGAGCGCGACGGCCGCGCGCGAGGACAGCTCGTCGCCGAGCGTGATGTCGGCCGCCGCGAAGGACTCCCGCGTACCGCGCCGCGAGTACACCACCATGCCGAGCGTCGTGCCGCGCGCCACCAGCGGGGTGATCCGCACCGAGCGCGGCCGGTCGCCGAGGTAGGCCTGGCGGTGGCTCTCGTCGAGGCGCTCGCCCAGCATCGGCAGCTGCCAGGACGGCACCACCACCGTCCGCCCACTGGTCAGCGCCCGGGCGTACGGGGAGTCCGGCGGCAGCTCGTACACGGCGTCCACCGGCAGCGCCTCGGCCGGGTAGAGCGCGTCGGCGGAGGAGATCGCCAGGCGGCGCACCAGCAGCGGGGCGTCCGGCGCGGGCGGTTCGACGCGCCCTCCGGCCACCAGCTCCTCCAGGCCGAACACCGCGCTGATGTCGGCGACCCTGGGCACCATCGCGTCGACCAGCTCCCGGGCGGTCTGCCGCAGGTCCAGCGTGGTGCCGATCGAGGCGGTCGCGTCGACCAGCAGGGACAGCCGCTCCTGGGCGCGGGCCGCCCGGGCGTCGGCGTGGAACCGCTGGGTGATGTCGATGACCGTCGCGCACACCCCGAGCACCCGGCCAGCGCGGTCCTTCAACCGGAAGTAGGACGCCGACCAGGCGTGGTCGTGGTTCGGGTCGCCCGGGGTGCGGCCGTGCGCGAGGTCGTCCACCACCGGCTCGCCGCTCTCCAGCACCCGGCGCATCACCTCCTCGGACTCGGGGCCGTTGATCCCGGGCAGCACCTCGGTGAGCCGCCGGCCCAGCGGCTCGGCGATGCCCAGGCCGTTCGAGTCCGCCAGTGCCTCGTTCAGCCGGACGAAGCGCAGGTCGGTGTCGAACACCGCCATGCCGACCGGGGACTGTGTGAAGAACCCGTCGAGGAGGGCCAGGTCGGCCTGGAGCCGGTGCAGCGTGGTCACCTCGGAGGCCACCGCCAGCACCATGGGGGCGCCGCCCGGGCCACGGATCGGATGGGTGCGGAACTGGAGGCTCACCAGGTGGCCGTCCCGGTGCCGGACCGGATACACCCCCGACCACGACCGGCCCGCCAGGATCTGCCGGAACAGCCGGAGCACCTCCGGCCGCTGCTCGTCCGAGGCCAGCAGGGCCGCCGCCCGCGACCCCACCGCCTCCCGCGCGGGGTGTCCGAGCAACGCCTCGGCGTCACTGCTCCAGTGCAGGATCCGCCCATCGGCGTCGATCAGCGCCGTGGCGATCGGCACCATCAACAGGGCGTCCTGCCCCGGCTGCCCCGCGCGCTGCGCGTAGTCGTCCACCATGGCCAGAGAACCGTCCCAGAAACCGTCCGGAGATCGTTCCCACCAGCCCTGCCATCTTCGCACGCACCCCCACCCACCGCAGCCGCCCGCCACCCCCACCCCGCACCCCCACCCCGTACCAGGCCCACCCGACCCACGACGGTCGCCGCGCGGAGAGCCGGCCCGCCCGACTGCCCACCCCGGCTACCCCGGCTGTCGACCGCTCTCGCGGACGGTCAGCACGAGGACCGCGGCCCGAGGCTCTGTACGGTCTCCCGCGCCCTGGCCCGCCCCCAACCGCTGCTCCCGCCGATCGCCTCGGCGGCGCCGCCCCGCGGCGGGAGAGGCCCGCGGGGGGGCCCCGGCGGGGGGCGGACGGCCCCCACCCGGGAGGA
>NZ_JBSFWR010000050.1:0-57691 GCF_053594915.1 Kitasatospora sp. NPDC002543
GGGGGCCGGGGCGGGGGGGGCGCCCGCCGCCGGGCCCCCCGGGGCGCCCCCGCCCCCGCACCGGCCGACGGCGGCCCGCGGTGTCCTCACGGTGCCCTCACGCCGTCAGCCCTGGCACAGGCCCCGGCTGTAGTCGTAGGTCGCGGCGGCCTGCGAGTACTGCCACTGCGGGGCGAGCAGTCGGGTGTCCAGCTGGGCGGCGGCGGTGCGGTCCTCCACCACGTAGCCGAAGTCCTGCAGCCAGGCCGGGTAGAGGTTCTTCGAGCCGATGAAGAACGCGGAGCCGTCCACCGACACCAGCTTGTGGTGCAGCGCGTACGGGTGTCCGTCGGCCCAGGTGGGGGCGGATGCCGCGCGGAACGAGGCGAGTTGGAGGTTCCGGCACATCGCGGTCCGGGCCTGGGCCGGGTCGCCGAGGCGGGCGGTGAGCCGGGCCGCGAGGGTGTCGCTGATCTCGTTCAGGGACTTGATCTGCGAGTACCCGCCGCTGCCGACGGCGCCCCGGTTGCCGGGGTCGCTGACCACGATCCGGACCTTCACGCCGTCGGCGAGCTTGCCCGCGAGCGTGTCGAAGAGCCGCGCGTCGTAGCGGGGCATCGGCGGGCAGGTGCCCGTCACGTCCTGCTGGGAGATGTCGATCCGGCTGGTGGCGCCGGCGACCAGCGCGCGCAGCGCGTTCTCCTCCGGGTTGACGGTCTCGTAGGCGCGGTCGCCGTTGGTGCGGTCGCGCAGGTTGACGGGGCCGCACGCGGCCTCGTCGGCGCCGGCCGCCGGCTCGGGACGGTAGTCGGAGGAGGGATCGGTGTCGCGGATCCCGACGCCCAGGCCGCCGATCGCGATCACCGGCACGTTGCCGGTGGCGGGCACCTGCGCGGCCGGCGGGTTGAGCCGCTTCTCCAGGTCAGGGGTGCATCCGGCGCCCTTCGAGGAGGCGAACCAGGCGGCCGAGAAGACCCCGCTGTTGCGGCAGGTCCAGTCCCACAGGGTGTCCAGGTAGGCGCCCGCGGAGGCGGCGGCCGGACCGTTCAGCGCGAGGTCGACGTCCGTCACCGGGTGGGCGGTGTCCAGGTAGTCGCCCTTCCAGTTGTTGATGCCGCCGGTGATGACGCTCTGCCCGTCGACGACCAGCAGCTTGGAGTGGTTCCAGGAGAACGCGGTCTTCGCGGTGGTCATCGAGGCCACCTCGACGGTCACCCGGTCGGCGGCCGGGCCGAGCCGGGCCACCAGGTCGTCCCGGTACTTCGACGGCAGCGCGGTGATGTTGATCAGTGGGGCGGCCCCGGCGAGGACCCGCACGTGGGGCGCGTTCCCGGCGGCCACCGACGCCTTGAGGCCGTCCACGATGGCGTCCTGGAACCCGCCGTCCGGGAACGGGGCGAGGGTGGATATGTCGACGGTGCGGGTGGCCCGCGCGATGTTCTCCCGCATCCGGTCCAGCAGCCGCGCCGTGCCGGTCCGTTCGGCACAGGAGGCGTCCCCCCAGCACCCGGGCGTCTGCAGCAGCCAGCCGCCCGGGTCCCCGGCCGGCGCGTCCAGCCGGTTGCCCGCCGTCCGCTGCCACACCGCGCCCTCCAGACCGGGCGAGACCTGGCGCAAGGTCCGTTCCACCGCGTCCAGGTGGGGGGTTCCGTCGGTCCGGGGAGCCGTCGGCGCGGGCGCCGGGTCGGCGAACGCGGGGGCGACGGGCAGCGCGCCGATGGCGGCGGCGAGGGCCAGCGCGGAGCCGGCCAGACGGCGGCCGGAACGGCGGGGCTGGTGAGAGAGCACGTGCGAGTCCTTCATGCGGGGCCGGGGGCGTTCACCCGGACGACACCGGTAAATTACCTCAAGGTAACCTGATGTGTCGTCATGGTCCCGCCAAGGACGGCCCGCTCGCCCCGAGCGGACCGCCGCCTCCCCCGTTCACCCCCTCCCGTTCGCCCCCTCCCGTTCGCCGTCTCCCGTTCGCCGTCGGCCCCGAGCCGGATCCAGGGCCCTACAACTGGCTCAGGATCGTCGGGTCCGTGATCCTCGCGTCGTCGGCCAGCAGGACGGCCTTGCTGAGGATCACCGCCGTCATGCGGTCGCCCTCGAAGGGCAGGTAGCCGGCCTGCGGGGCGGCCTGGCCGGCCTTGGGGACGATGCAGAGGTACTGGTCGTTCGGCGCCATGAGGATGTTCCCCGAGCCCAGGTGGATCCTGTACGTCCGGCGCGATCCCACCACGCGCAGGAAACGCCCCTCGACGGTGCAGCGGTCGGCGATCGCCAGGCGGGGCACCAGCCGCTCCAGCAGCACCCGGCGGGTCTCCGCACTCTGGCTCAGCTCGCCGAAGCCGTACGAGGCCCAGTACTCGCGGTAGCGGCCCTCGGGCCCGCCGTCCTGCCAGGTCGGGTCGTTGCCGACACTGGCCACCCCCACGAACAGATCGACGTCGCGCAGGACTTCGGACAGGACGAGCGGCGGGACGTCGGCGATCGGCACGGGCTCCACCCGCGCGGCCCGGCGGGACGCGCTCATCCGGTAGTCCCCGCCGTAGCAGGCCGCGAAGTTCTGCGGGGCGTCGATCGGGTAGAAGCGCACCTGGTCGGTGCTCAGCCGCAGGAAGCTGCCGGAGTCGGTGGTGTCGGCACCGAGCGCGTGGGACTCCCCGTGGATCCAGTACTCGGCGCGCAGCCCCCACCGCGGCAGCTCCCGGGTGGCCGGCGGGGCCGAGTCGTCGACCATCAGCCGCAGTCTGTTGTGCCAGCCCCTGACGGCCGCCAGGGAGTGGAACTGGTGCTGGCGCAGGACGTGCCCGGCGAACCGGTTGGAGTAGGTGCCCGTCGCCCGCTCGGCGTCGGTCAGCAGGTACACCTCGCGGTGCGCCTGCTTGAACGGCTGGGTGATCGCGTGCCGCTCCAGCCAGTCGCGCCAGGCCACGACCTCGGCGGGCCCGCGCCCCACCGGGTGCCAGAGCCGGACCTCGCCGCCCTCCCGCACCGGGTCGTCGGTGAGCGTGCGCAGCTCGCCGTCGGCGAACCCGACGGCCGTGCCGTCCACCGTCCACAGCAGCCGCCGCGCCAGCGTCCCCATCAGGGGGTGGTCCAGGAACCGCTCCCGCCAGCCGGCGTACGGCCAGGCGCGGTCGGCGAGGAACTGCCGGTCCAGGCGCTCGCTCTGCGCGGAGAGCATCTTGTCGACGTCCTTGACCGCCGCCTTCAGCTCCTTGACCTCCTCGGCGTGGTCGCGCCTGACGGCGGCCGGCACGCTCTTCACGACCTTGCCGGCCGAACCGCGCCAGCTCAGAACGGCTTTGCCGCCCCGGACCTCCACCACCGCCGTGACGTCGCCCAGTTGCCGCTCCAGGCGCCCGACCTCCGTCAACCCGTAGGCGGGGACGGCGAGTTCCTCCATCTCCTCACGGGAGAGGCCTAGCTCCTCGGCCCGGTGCTCCAGCACGGACTCGATCAGCCTGAGCACGGGCTTGTACGTCACCCGCGTGGCCAGCCGGGCCAGCTCGGCGAGAACCGGCTCCCCGTCGAGCCGGGTGAGCGCGCCCACGGCGGCGTTGGCGGCCTTCGGATTGCGCGGGCCGATCCCGGCGGCCTTCCGGAGCGAACTCTCGACCAGCGCCCCGAGCGCCCGCACGGTGTCCGGGTGCGCGGGCAGCGTCCCGAGCACCCACGTCAGCCCGCGCAGGGCGTTGGCGTTGTACGGATCGAACGCGGCGTTGACGTCCGGCTCCCACTCCCGGCGCTCCAGCGCGAACGTCCGCCGCCCGACCAGCGCGAGCCACGGCACCACCGCGGCCCGCACCCGCTCCGCGCCCAACTGCTCGACCAGCGCACCCGCCCGCCGCTCCCACGCCCGGGTGGGCCTGGCCGCCGTCGCGGTGGTCGCGTGCCGCAGCAGGGCCTCCAGCCCCGGTACGTCCTCGGCCTCCCGCATCGCCCGCTCGGCCCACTCCTCACCGACGTTGAGGACGGGTTCGGTGAGCCGCTTCGCGAGCGCCCGGACCCGGTCGTCGCCGTAGGACTCCAACGCCGAACGCCGCAGGACGGCCACGACCTCGGGCGCGAAGGGCCGGCCGTCCTCCAACTCGGCCTCGGCGAGGGTGAGGTAGCGCCTGCCGAACCACAGGCCGTGCTGCCGTCCGATCTCGCCGAGCACCTTCGCCTGCTCCGCCGACCGGCGGCCGGACCGGTCGGGCAGGGTCCGCTCGATGACGACGACCAGGCCCAGCACGTTGCCGTGGGCCGCGCCCGCCCCCTCCGCGGGGAGCCGCGCCGCCAGGGCGTCGGCGAGCGCGCCCCTGGCCTCCGCCGGCATCCTGCGCACCTCGGCGAGCACGGCGTCCCACACGCCGGACCACATGTCGTCGTCACCGGCCGCCAGCCGCACCAGCCCGTCGGCGATCCCCTCCGTCTGCGCCGGCGTGAGAGCACGCCGCCGGAGCAGCTCCATGATCCCGTGGAACTCCACCGTCCTCAGCCCCCCACCAGCGGCACGAGCTTCAGGAACGTGACCTCGGTGCCGAGCACCAGCTCGACCTCCTCCGCCGGGTCGGTGACCTGCCGGTCCCCCACCAGCACGAGGAAGCCGTTGCCCGCGAACGCCGCGAGCGCCAGCTCCGTCTGCACCTCGGGATCGATCCGCCGGGGCGTGCGCAGCGCGTACCCGTTCAGCACCCGCTCCGCGTCCTGCGGCTGCACCAGGCCCCGGAACACCTCCGGCGTCCGCGCGTTGTACTCCGCGACCTCCTGGAAGACCCTGCGCCGGATCAGCTCACCCACGGTGAGCCGCTCCTCCGCGATCTCCAGACCCCACCCGTCGCTCCGGTGCCCAGCCGTCGTCTCGTCGACGAACCTCACGATTCCCATGCCGTGGACAGTACGGCCCCCCAGTGACACCGCCGCCGGTGCCCCGGGAGGGGCCCTGCCCGGGCCGGTCCGTCCCCCAGCGTCATGGCCGCCCGCCTGGAGGGCCAGCTGACGGCCCGGCTCTCGGGAGGGGCCTCAGGAGTCCGGGGCGTGGCGGATCCAGTCCGGGATCCCGCCATCGGCGTTGCGGCCCTTCTCCAGGAACGCGATGTTGCGGTAGAGGTGCAGGCCGGCCAGGGACGCTCCGACTCCGCCGGTGGGCTTCGCCGGCTGTTCCTCGTAGTGGAGGTCGTCCACGAGCTGCTTGACGAGGCCGAGCGCGGTGCCGCCGCAGGCCTCGGGATCCTCGTTCCCGCCGTAGCCCGGGGCGTAGGACGTCCACAGGTCCTCGATGACGTACAGGCCTCCGGGGCGCACGTGGGGGAACAGGGCCCGGAACGAGGTCCTGATGTGCTCGTTGATGTGACTCCCGTCGTCGATGACGATGTCGAACGGGCCGTGCCGCTCGGCGATTTCGGTCAGCTGGGCCGGGTCGCCCTGGTCCGCCTTCAGCGTGCGGAGGCGCTGCTGGTCGAGACCGCTCTTGTCGAACAGGTCGACACCGAACACGAGGCCGCGCGGAAAGTAGTGCTTCCACATCTTCAGGGACCCACCGCCGAAGGCCGGGTTGTCGTACCCGCCGATCCCGATTTCGAGCACGCGGACGGGCTGGGTGCGCAGGTGGTGCAGGTGGCGTTCGTAGAGCGGGGCGAACCAGTGCAGGCCGCCCCACTTGTCCGAGTCGTGGCGCACCGCCAGCCGGGCGAGCCCGGGGTGGTCGGAGGAGCAGCCGGTGAGGACCGTGCTGGCCGCTGCCATGATCGGGCCGAGCGGGCGGAGGCCGTCCACCGACACGGACTCCGGGACGAATTGCAGGGCGGTCCTCCGGGTCGCCGGCCCACCGGGCCCGGTGGGGCCGGCGGGGCCGAAGAGTTCCCGCACCAGGTCGATGACGTCGAATTCGATGTGGAGTGCGGCGGCACCGTTCGCCTCGTTCCGGCGGAGCGGCCGGCCGACTTGTACCAGAAAGGAGGTACCGTGTCGTTCTTCGCCGCGTGTGACGTCCATGGCGATGACAACCGGTTCGGCGTTTCCGGGCGGGTCGCAGCGGAAGAGGATTTCGTCGACCAATACGGCCGCGATGTCCGCCAGTTCGTACGAGTGGACGACGGAGTGCAGGGCCCGGGTGTCCTCCCCGGCCAGTCTGAGGCCTTCGATCAGTGCGGTCGGATCGGTTTTCCCGACCACCCCCGGGCCCGAGGATGTGCTCATCACATGAAATCCCTTTCTTGAACTCCGTTGGAATGGGCCTCGCCTGACACGTTCTCGCGCCCGTCGTTCCCGGTCAAGCAGCCGCCGGAATGCGTTTCGGTGCGAGCCGGTGAAAGCGCCGTTCGGCGCGATCGACCCCGGAGTCGCACGTCCGGCCCGGCGTGCTTGAAATCGGTCCAGCCGGGCTGGACAATTCCCAACAAATCTTGTCGCATTCGCGATTACCCATGTCTTCAGCCGGTGAGGAGCAGTCTGTGCGCGTCTTGTTCGTGGCAGCGCCCGGGGTCGGCCACCTCATGCCGGCGGTTCCCGCCCTGTGGGCCGCGCAGGAGGCCGGCCACGCGGTCCTGGTGGCCACGACCGGGCCGAGCCTGGAGATGGCCGCGCGCTCGGGCCTGGCCGCCGTGGACGTCTGCGACGGCGACGCCGCGGACACCTACCACCGGCTCGGCGTCCGGCTCGCGAAGAACAGGCCCGACCGGTACGACCTCCCCGGTGCGTGGCGCCGGTTCGCCGGTACGTCGGACCTGCCGGGCCCCGCGACGGCCGACCCACCGCCGGGGCCGGCGCCCGACGACGCCGCCGCCCTGGCCCGTGGAGTGGGAGGCCGACTGGTGGACCGCACCGTCGACCTGATCCGCCGGTGGCACGCGGACCTCGTCGTCTTCACGACCTTCCTGTCCGGCGGCCAGCTCGCCGCCGAGGCCGCCGGCGTCCCCTGCGCGATGCACGGGATCGGGCTGCCCTACCCGACCTTCTCCGCCGTGCTGAGCGCCATGGAGGACGTCTGCGCACGCCACGGTGTCACCGGCGCGCTCACTCCGCCGGCGGCCACCATCGACCCCTGCCCCGAGAGCATGCGCCCACCGGGCAGCGCGACCGGGTGGCCGATGCGCTACGTGCCCTACAACGGCGGTGCCGTGCTGCCCGACTGGCTGTGCGTCCCGCCGCGGCGCCCGCGCATCTGCGTGACCTGGGGGTCGGTGCTCCCCGCCGTCGGCTGCACCTCGATGCTGCGGGACGTGGTCGAGGCGGTGGCCGCCGAGGAGACCGAGGTCGTCCTCACGGCGGACGGCCCGGAGGTGTCCGGCCCGGGGCTGCTCCCCCCGAACGTCCGCGCCGTCGGCTGGGTGCCGCTCAGCGCCCTGCTCCCGAGTTGCGCGGCCGTCGTCCACCACGGCGGGTCGGGCACCACCTTCACAGCACTCGCCCATGGTGTGCCGCAGCTCGTCCTGCCGCAGACGGCGGACCAACCGGTGAACGCGCAGGCGGTGGTGGAGCGCGGGACCGGGATGGCGTTCCCTGACCGGGACATCGACCGCGGGGCACTCGCCGACGGGGTCCGCCGTGTCCTGACCGACCCGCGGATCCGCGAGGCGTGCCGGCAGGTCCGCGACGAGATCAGCGCGATGCCCGGCCCCGGGCAGGTCGTCCGGCGGCTGTCCGAGGCCGTGTCATGACCCACACGGTCCCGGAACCCGCCGACGCGCCCAGCCCACCGCTGGACGGCGACGCCCGTCCGATCACGGCCACCGGCTCCGGCTGGCCCGCGATCGCGCCGCTCCTGCGCGCGGCCTCGGACGAACACCTGCTGGCGCGGGCCGTCGGCGACCTCGGGCTCGACCGGGTCGCGGCACTCGTCGCCGAGGAACTGGCGGTGCGGTGCGATCCCGTACCGGTCGACCGCCCCGCGCGCCTCTCCTTCGAGATCACCGCGGGCCGGGACCGGGCCGCCCGCCTCATCACCGTCGACCGCGACGGGCTGACCTCGCGGCGGGACGGCTGGCAGGACGCACCGGTGCGGATCAGCCACGACGCCGCCGACCTCCTGCGCAGCCTCTACGGCCCCGGCACCGGTACCGGCACCGACCGCCAGACCAGCCGCCGGGTGACCACCTGCGCCGAGCTGAACGCCTCCTGCCCGGACCCGGGCCGACTCACCGCGATCGTCGGCGAGCGCCGGCGACTGGCGGTCGCCGTCCAGGCGGTCGTGGCCGCCTGCCAACGGCACCCGGTCGACCTCGGCCGGCTCTCCACCCGGTTCGGCTCGGACAAGTGGGCCGACCTCCACTGGTACACCCAGCACTACGAACGGCACTTCGCCCGCTTCCGGGACGCACCGATCCGCCTGCTGGAGATCGGGATCGGCGGCTACGACGCGGCGGACCAGGGCGGCGCGTCACTGCGCATGTGGCAGCGCTACTTCCCCGCGGCACTGGTCCTCGGACTCGACATCGTCCCCAAGCCCGGTGTCCGGGGCCCACGCATCGCCACCGCCGTCGGCGACCAGGGCGACCCGGTACTCCTCGACGAACTCGGCCGCCGGTTCGGGCCGTTCGACATCGTCATCGACGACGGCAGCCATCTCAACGCCGACGTCCGCACCTCCTTCGCCGCCCTGTTCCGCCACGTGCGGCCGGGTGGGCTGTACGTGGTCGAGGACCTCCAGACCGCCTACTGGCCCTCCTTCGGCGGCACCGCCGGCCCCGTCGCCGGGCCCGCGACCTCGGCCGGCCTGCTCAAGCAGCTCATCGACGGCCTGCACCACCAGGAGTGGGTCACACCGGCGGTGGCGTCCCGGCCGTCCTACGCCGACCGCCACACCGTGGCCCTGACCGTCTACCACAACCTCGCTTTCATCGAGAAGGGCGTCAACGCCGAGGAAGGCGCACCAGCCTTCCTCGACCGCGGTTGCCCCCCGCCCCCCGAGTGACGTCCCGTCAGGTCACACCGACCCCGGACCTCCGGACCCTGCGGAGCGATCCACACCGAGACCGACCAGCCATGGAGACACCAGTGGACGACAGTGACGGGCACCTCTACCTGGACCTCATGAAGAAGGTCCTGACCAACGTCATCTACCAGGACGGCGCGCTCACCCCGGACGGGCCGACCGCATACCGGGCCGAGAAGCGGCACGGAGGACTGGACTGGCCCGCCGCCGCGCACACGATGATCGGACTGGAGCGGCTGGACAACCTGCACGACTGCCTGGAACGGGTCCTCGCGGACGGCATCGACGGCGACCTCGTCGAGACCGGCGTCTGGCGCGGCGGAGCCTGCATCTTCATGCGCGCGTTCCTCAAGGCGCACGGCGTCGCCGACCGCCGGGTGTGGGTGGCCGACTCCTTCACCGGCATCCCCGACGTGGGCATCGACGGGCACCCCCTGGACCGCGAACTGGCCCTGCACCAGGCCAACGGCGTCCTCGACGTGCCCCAGGAGGAGGTCGCGGAGAACTTCCGCCGCTACGGGCTGCTGGACGAGCAGGTCGTCTTCCTCCCGGGCCGGTTCCGGGACTCCCTGCCCCAGGCGCCGATCGAGAAGCTGGCGCTGCTGCGCCTCGACGGCGACCTCTACGAGTCCACCCGGGACGCCCTGACCCACCTGTACCCGAGGCTGTCCACCGGAGGGTTCGTAATCGTCGACGACTACGTCATCCCGGCGTGCCGGGCCGCGGTGCACGACTTCCGCCACGAACAGCGGATCGACGACCCGATCCAGCCGATCGACGTCTGCGGCGCCTACTGGCGGCGAAGCCTGTGACCGCGGCCCCGGCGGAAACCGTCACGGTGCACCCCCTCAACGAGCAGTCGCGGAGGATCATCGACGCCGGTGAAGCCGCCGTGTTCGGGCTGAGCCCGTTCAACGGCTTCTACCGGCCCTCGACCGTCGGGACACTGCTGGCCTGGGCCGCCGGCCGGTTCCAGCACGTCGAAGCCGTCCTGCCCGGCTACGAGACGGCCTTCGGCCTCATCGCCGGCGGACGGGAACCCCGGGAAGCGGTGCAGACCACGACCCGGGTCGTACGCAGGATGCGCGCCACGGCCCGACGCGCCCTCGACGCTTCCGGGCCGAACCCGCACGCCCGGGTCAACAGCTGGACCCGGCTCGCCACCCGCAGGCGCTACCGCGAGCTGCGCGCCGAGGTCGACGGCGTCTTCCGCTCGGACGGCCGACTGCGGGAACTGTGCCGAGAAGCCTCCCGCGGCTACCTCAGGACCGTCCTCGGCACAGAGCCGACCCCGGCCCAGACCGAGCTCAACCTGGGCTACGTCCTCGCCGAACTCCCACTGATCCTCGACATGCCCGGCATCGTGGGAACCAGGACCGCCGTCCTCCTCTACAACCGTCCCTGGCCCCTGCAACTCGCCCTGTGGAACGGCGAGGTCCCCGCACTGGCACCGGCAAAGGGCCACGGCTTCGCCACCGTCGCGCTGACCGCCGAACCGGACGAGCCGGCGAACGTCGACAGAAGTGGAGCCCAGCAGTGACCCTGCCGGATACCGACGTCCTCCAATGGCCGCTGCCCGCAGGAGAACACGGGACCCCGCCCCCGCTGTACGCCACCCTGCGGCGGGAACGACCGGTCTGCCCGCTGCGCATGCCCAGCGGGCACACCACCTGGCTGCTGACCCGCTACGACGACATCACCGACGTCCTCACCGACCCGCGCTTCTCCAGGAACCTGGTCTACCCGGGCGCGCCGAGACTGATCGGCGAGGACTTCAACTCCGTGCCCGGGGGCATCTTCAACCTCGACCCGCCCCGGCACACCCGGGTGCGCCAGATCCTCAACCCCCTGTTCAACCGGGGGGCCGCCGAACGGTGTTCCGGCGACATCGCGGCGCACGCCGACGACCTGCTGGCCGCCATGGCCGCCGGAAGCAACCCCACCGACCTGGTCGGCGCCTACACCGCGCCCCTCGCCCTGCGCGTCAGCTGCGGCCTGCTGCGCATCGCGGCGGACCGGCGCCAGGCACTGCACGGATTCTTCCGCGAGCAGACCAGCCAGAACGCGGACCGGACGGACGTTGCGACCGCCACCGAAAGAATCGGCACGCTGGCCGCCGAGATCATCGCGGACAAGTGGTCCGACCCCGATCCGGCCGAACCGGTCGGGGCGCTGGTCACGGCCCACCAGGCCGGTGAGATCACCTCCGACGAACTGCACGGCACCGTCAGCTACCTGCTCGTCACCGGCGTCGAACCGCTGGTCTCCTCGATGTCCACCGGCATCGTCACCCTGCTCAGGCACCCCGACGAACTGCGAGCCGTCCGCGACGACCCGCGGTTGTGGCCGGCGGTCGTGGAAGAACTCCTGCGGCTGCACCACAACGGCTACCTGTCCAACCCGCGGGTCGCGTTGGAGAACACCGAGATCCGCGGCGTGCCGATCCGCGCGGGAGAGACGGTCGTCACGCCGATGATCGCGGCGACCTGGGACCCCGACCACTACAAGAACCCCCACCGGTTCGACATCCACCGCCGTACGGACGGCTCCAGGACCTTCGGCGCCGGGCCCCACTTCTGCCTGGGCGCCTCCCTGGCCCGAACGCATCTGCGGATCGCCTTCGAGACACTCTTCACCCGGTTCCCGACCCTCATCCTCGGGATCAACGCGGACGAACTCCCCTGGGACGAGGACAACCTGTTCACCCGCCCGCTCGTCCTGCCCGTCGCGTGGTGAGGGGTCGACGAACCTGCGAAGGGCGACCCCGGTCAAACTCCGACGGCGACCCCGGCGAACGGCGCGGACGACAGACCGAGCAGGCCGCCGAACGGCGAGTTCAGTTCGTAGATCAGGACGACCATGAAGACGATCAGGCAGGTGAAGCCCGTAGCCAGCACCAGATGGGTGCCCGTGCGCTCGACCCCGAAGAGGAACATCAGGCCCAGGGTGAGCGCACCACCGGCGAGCAGGCCGAACCACATGACACCCGACATGCCCTGGCCCGCGGCCTCCTCCCGGCCGTGGCGCGCCTGATAGGCGGCGGAGAGCTGCGCGAACGCCACCTGGTCCACCTGCTGCTGCACGTTGGTGGCGGGCTCGAAGGACGTCCACGCGTTCTGCACGTCGCGCAGCAGAGCCCAGCCGCGCGGGCCCAGCGGTTTGCCCTGCTCCATCAGGGGCCACTCCTCGTTCCGGACGTAGGCGGCGTACGCCTCCGTCGCCGAGCGGGCCTGCTGGGCGGTGTCGGGGGGCAGCGCGTCGGCGAGCAGGTACATCTGGTGCAGCGCCCCGGCCTCGGCGCTGATGTTGGTACTGGCGTCGTCCTTGGACTCCCACACCGTCACCAGCGCGACGCCCAGCACCAGGGCGTACAGCACGCCGACCATCATCGTGAGGTAGTCGGCGGTGCCGTCGCGGGCTTCCTCCCCCGACGCCGATCGCCTCCTCCTGCGGCCGTTCAGCAGGAGGGCGCCGACGGCGACGACGACGAGTCCGACGACGATGCCGGTCATCGCGAGTACGTGTTCCATGGCACCCCTCAGGTTCAGTCGGTCCGGCGGCTCGGCTTGAAGCGACGCCACGCGACGGCCGCGGCGACGGTCGCGGGAACGAACAGGAGCAGGAAGAACAGCAGAACGCCGTGCGACAGCGGGGGCTTGCTCTGGCCGAAGCGACCGGTGTGCAGCAGAGGCGACCCGTGGTTCCCCCCGGCGTGCGGCCCCGGGGATCCGGAGGGTGTCGCGGACGCACTGGCGGAGGCGCTCGACGAGCCCTTCGCGGGCTCGCCCCCCGCACCCGGCGCACCTGCCGCAGCCGGCGCACCCGGCGCACCCGGGACGGGCCCACCGGACGCGGCTCCGGCTCCGGTTCCGGGCGCGGCAGGTGCGGCAGGTGCGGCAGGACCGGCAGGCGCTCCAGGCGCAGCAGGTGCAGCAGGCGCGGCACCAGCGGCACCACCCCCGGGAGCAGCAGCCGCAGCGCCGCCACCGGCACCACCACCACCGGCCGCACCCGCTCCGGGAGCAGCAACCGCACCACCACCAGCGGCACCGACTCCGGCAGCAGCAGCCGCAGCACCGACTCCGGGCCCACCGACGGCACCGGCTCCGGGCCCACCGACGCCGGTCGCTGGAACCCCCGGCCCGCCGGGTGCGGGGACGCGCGCACCACCCGCGGGCGCCCCGGGCACTCCGCCTCCAGGCGCAGGCGTTCCCGGCGCCCCGCCCCCGGGTGCCCCGGGCACAGGACCACCAGGCGTAGGTCCGCCTGGCGAGGGAACCCCGGGCACTCCGCCTCCGGGCGCCCCGGGCGACGGGGCACCAGGCGGCCCGGACGGCCCGGACGGCCCCGGCGGTCCGGGCGACGGCACACCGGGTGGCCCGGGCGAGGGGGAGCCGGGCGCGGGCACTCCGCACACGGGGCCGTCGAGCGTCACGGGGGCTCCGCCCGCCGCAGCCGCCGTCGTCGCCGCCACCACCGCCGCTGTCGGCGCGAACGCCTCCACGCCGGTGTAGCCCGAATCCGTCGTGCGGGTGACGGTGCCTCGGCCGTACGTCATGGCCGCCCGGGCGGTGGCCTGGCCCCTGTGCTCACCGGGCTGGACCCGCAGGGTCGCCGTGCAGACGACAGTGGTTCCCGGGCCGAGCCGAGGGAGGTTCTCGGCTCCGCCCGGGCAGCGCGGTTCGACGCCGGGGGCGAGGGTGTCGGTGATCCGCACGTCGGCCACCGGGGTTTCGCCGTCGTTGCGCAGCGCGTAACTCACCCTGACCTCGTCACCGGTTCCCACCGCCGGGGCACCGGGTCGGCCGTCGACCGTCACCGACAGCGCCAACCCGCCGGTGCCCGGTCCGCCACGCGGGTGTGCGGCGACGGAGCCCGCAGCGGCCACTGCCAGGACGCCGGCCGCCGCACAGAAGGACAATTTCCATCCAGGCATACAAGCTACTTATTGTCTGCGAGCGGCCCGGCCCCAGCCGACACGCCTTCCATCGGGCTCCGATCCACGCCGATCACCCGACCAGGCCAACGAGAGCGGAGCCGCCACGGGACTGCCGGCAGAAGGGGCGACGGCCCGCACCACGCGGTGCAGGCCGTCGCCCACCCGCACAACCCCGCCCGAACGATGTGAACCAGCAGGTCAGAGCACGCGTTGACCTGCCCGGCCACAGACATCCGGAACAGGATTCAGGGCCGGGCGGCCGGGCAGTCGGTGTCCTGAACGGGGAGAACACCGTCCAGGAGGTAGCGGTCGACGGCGGTGTCCACGCAGGCGTCGCGCGGCGCGAACAGGCCCGCGTAGACGGTGTGCCGGAAGGCGCCGCGCAGGGTCACCAGGCGGGAGCCGGTCAGGGCGCGGTGGGCGGAGAGTTGGCCGGGGTAGGTGGCGGCCGGGTCGCCGTCGGCGCCGACCAGCAGGACCGGCACGGCGTTGCGCACCAGGGCGGGCGGTTCGGCGGGCTCCGCGGGCCAGAAGGTGCAGGGCGTGAGGTTGCGGGTGAGCGGGCCGAACAGCGGCTCGTCGGCGCGGTGGGCCTGGATGTCGCGGTAGTAGGCGAGCGGATCGCGCGAGGCGGCGCGGTCGGCGCACATGATCGCGGTCTGCACGGCGGCGTAGCCGCCCGCGTCGGGGGCCGTCAGACCGCTCAGCACCGCTTCCAGCAGTGCGGTCGGCTCCACCGGACGGCCCTCGGCGGCGTCGGCCAGGACGCGCACCAGCGCGGAGAACTCCTCGTAGGCGGCGGCGTCGTCCCCGGCCGCCACCGTCCACAGCACCTGCGGCAGGGCCCGGGCGTCGACCCGGTGGGTGCCGACCGCCAGCGGCGCGCGCCCGGCGGCCAGGCGCACCCGCTCGACCGCGGCCAGCACCTCGGTGGTGGTCCCGCCCAGGTGGTGGCGGTCGTCGTGGCGGGCCGCCCAGGCGGCCCACGCGGTGAGCGCGGCCGCCATCGCGGGGCCCTGGGTGGCGGTCAGGTCGGGGCCGAAGCGGTCCGGGTCCATGGCCGCGTCGAAGACCGCCCGCCCCACGCGCCCGGGGAACAGCTGGAGGTAGACCTCGCCGAGGTAACTGCCGTAGGAGGAGCCGAGGTAGGCGATCGTCTCCTCGCCGAGGACGGCGCGCACCAGGTCCATGTCCCGGGCGGTGTTGCGGGTGGAGATGTGCGGCAGCAGCTCGCGGTACGGCGCGCAGCGGGCCGCGAGGCCCTTGGCGACCTCGGCGGACCGGTCGAAGGTCAGCCGGTCGGGGCCGGCCGAGCCGGGGCCGGCCGTGGGCCAGCCGCAGTCGAGGGGCGTACTGGCGCCGACGAAGCGCGGGTCCATGCCGATGATGTCGTAGCGGGCGGCCAGGCCGGGCGCGGCCCGGCGCAGGGCGAGGGCGAGGTCGCGGGCGGGGACGCCGGGGCCGCCGGGGTTGTAGAACAGGGTGCCCAGGCGGCGGGCCCGGTCGGTGGCGGGCAGCCGGGCCAGGGCGACCCCGGTGGTCCGCCCGTCGGGGCGACGGTAGTCGAGGGGGACGGCGAGCTCGGTGCAGCCGGCACCGGCGGCGTCGAGCTCGGCGCCGGCGGTGTCCTCCGGGCTGGTCGCGCAGGGGTGCCAGCGCGGCTGTTGGCCGCGCAGCGCGGCGAGCGGATCGGCGGCGGCCACCGCCGCGGGCGGGGGCGCGGTGACACCGGCCGCCGGTACGGCGGACGCGGTGAGGATGGTCAGGGCCAGCGACGCCAGAGCGGCGGCCGGCTTGGCGGCGCGGATCACGGTGTTTCCCCTCGGGTGCCTGGGCGGGCCGTCGGGGCGACCGTAGGCGGCGCGGCGGCCGGGCGCTTCCACCACCGGTACCGGGCTCCCCCGCCGAACTACCCCTACGCGTCTGCTACTTCAGGACCACCCCGACCGGGACCGACACACGGCGTACCGCCAGGCGAAGCTGGTTTCCAGACGAACGGCCCAGAGGTCGTCGCCGGCCACGCTCCGGCGACCGCCAGCGCTTGCTCGCTGCCGATCGGATGTCGGCTTGCGGCATGTGGATCCTGGTGAAGCGGAGAGGCTCCGCGAACACCTCGACAACGACCCCCTCACCGGATCGGCCGATGACGTTCCACCACGTACCACACGTTCCACGGTTCTTCCCGGATCGGAGGCCTGATCGACCATCCGGGGCCAGCAAAAGGTCAGCAAGACGCCCGGGAGTCGACAACCATGGCCACCCTCAACCTCGTCCGCGGCATGGGCAGCTTCGTCAAGGAGTGCGGGCACCCCGAGAGCCGATGGCCGAGGTACCCGCACGAGTACAAGATCCGCTACCGCAACGCCGCCGGGAGGCAGACGGAGGAGTCGGGCTTCGCCACCCAGGACAAGGCGAAGGCCCCCCAGCTCCAGGGGCAGCCGCGGAAACACCCCCCGGCACCTTCATGCTCATCCGGTACGAGGCGTCCGCCACCGAGCTCCTCGGCGTCGTCGTACGCCTCGTGGGCCAGCAGCGCCAGGGCCACGAGCGGGCCGACTGCCCACCCCTGACGGGGAATCGGCTTCAGAGTCCGATGACGTTCACGGCCTGGGGGCCCTTCGGCCCGTCCTCCAGCTGGTACTCGACCCGCTCGCCCTCCTCCAGGGTTCGGAAGCCGCCGCCGATGATGTTCGAGTAGTGGACGAAGACGTCGGGGCCGGGGATGTCGGGCACGATGAAGCCGTAGCCCTTCTCGCTGTTGAACCACTTGACGGTGCCGAAGTTGACCAGGACACGGCGGCCGGTGGCCGACGGCCCGGCGACGGCCGGTCCGGTGTCCGCCCAGGCGGGGACGCAGGCTCCCAGCAGGGCGGCGAAGACGAGGAGCGGCGCACAGGTCATCGCCGCGGCGCGGTGGCGGGTGAGGGCGGGGCGGAACATGGGCGGACCTCCTGTTACCGATTGATCACTCATGGTGTTCACCGGTGGGTGGCCCCGCAAACTCGGACGGCTGTCCGAGGACGCGGGAGCCAGGTGCGTGTCACGGAGTGGTGCCGGCCTGGGCGAGGCAGCGCTGGAGGCCCTGGAGGAGACGGGCGACGGTGTGTTCGGCGACGTGGGTGGCGGGGTGACGGGAGCGCAGGAACAGACCGTGGCGGGTGCGGGAGAACCAGAGCTGGAGCGTGTCGGTGACGGTGGCGCGGCTGATGTGGTGGGGATTGCGTGCGCGCGGCGGCTCCCCGGTGGTGGCGACGGTGCGATGGTCGAGGTAGGAGAGCATGAAGACGTCGCCACCGGTGGGCCGGGACCGGCTGGCGAGGGCGGTGGCCACGGCGTCCAGCGGCAGTCCGGCCGTGGTCCGGGCGTGGCGGAACGCCGTCCGAGCGACGGGGACCGCGTCGGTGAGGGTGACGGCGGCGCCGAGGTCGAGGGTCAGCGGTGCGACGGTCGTGAACCAGCCGATCGAGCGGGCCGGGCACGGGTCGTGCCGGGTGTGCAGGGGCACCAGCAGCCGCAGTGGCGACGGTGCGCCCAGCCGACGGACGGTCAGCGCGGTCGCCGCGAGCAGTGCCCCGAAGAGCGTTCCGCCGGAATGGTGGCAGTGGTGCTCGAGCGATGCCGTCCCGGCGGCGTCGAGGAGGCGCCGGCAGTCGCCGCCGGACGCAACGGCGAAGCCCGATGCCGTTCCGAGGGGCAGCGGGAATCTCGGTAGCGCGTCGTCGCCGTCGCTGAGGAACCGTTCCCACACGCGTAGGGCACCGGCTCGGACGAAGCCGTCGGCGCCCGGGGGCCGGGGTACGCGGGGGTTCGGGCCGTTGTCGAGGCAGGGAAGACGCGGGGTGCGGTGCCGGGCCAGTGCGCCGAGGATCTCGGTGAGTTCCTCGGCGGCGATCGCCAGGGAGTGGGCGTCGCTGTGGCAGTGGTCGAATCCGCAGACCACGGTGGTGCGCGCGTCGCGCAGGACGGCTGCGAAGGCGTAGGAGGGCAAGGCCAGTGGTCGGCCCGGTCGAACAGGCCGGTGAGCCACTCCTGGGCCGAGCGGTGGTCCGTCGCCTGGCCCGCGTCGACGGCGGTGAACCCCAGGGCGTGTGCGGGGACGGCGAACCGCTCCACCCCGCCGCTGGGGCCGGTGCGCAGCCCGGTGCGCAGGGTCGGGTGACGGCGGGTCCAGCGGGTCAGTCCGTCGGCCAGGACGGCAGGGTCGATCCGGCCCGGCAGATCGACCGCACAGGCGAGCCAGCTCGACGCCCGGGGCCGGCTTCGCGCGGAGGCCAGGTGCAGGTGCTCGTTGGTGCTCAGCGGGGTGCCGCAGGCTCCGGCTCGCGCGGCGGCGGACAGCATCGCGGCGGTCGGGGCGAAGGCGATGAGGTCTCCCGGAGCCGGTCGTAGACGTCGGCGTCGATGACGTGCACGTTCGGGCCTCCAAGGTCCCCGGCCGGTCGCACCGGGCCCAGGGCGGGGAGCGGTGCCAACTCCCCAGGCCCAATGGGTTCGCCGGGGCCGGTCGTGCGGAAACGGTACGGTGGCCAGCGGCCAGGCCGCCGCGCCGGAGACCCTCAACTACCTGACCAACGCGGCCGTCCACTTCAGCCCGCCGCTGTCCACCACCGCCCAGGCCACCACCGTCGCCATCACCGGCACCGTCAGCAGCTGCACGGACTCACAGAGCGGCGCCACAGCCGTCACGGGCGGCACGGTCACAACGACCCTCCACTTCAGCGCCCTCAGCTGCAACCCCCTGCTCCCCGCCACACTGACGCCCGGTGCCTCGGCCGCCTTCACCTGGAACCTGGCCAACGGCACCCACAGCAGCAGCACCGTCACCGGCCTCGCCCTCACCGAGATCGACGGCGCCGGCACCCTGACCGGCACCGTCACCAGCACCTCCCCCCGCCTCGCCGGGGAAACCCTGACCTCGCTCCTGAACATCGACAGCGACCAGCCGATCCTCGACAACTGCGTCGACGTCCTCCTCGGAGCCCCGCCCATCGCCAACTCCACCCTCACCGCTGACATCGCCCTCAGCTGAGAACCCTGCACCCAGAACCGTTCATGTCCCTGCCCCGAACCATCGGCCGCAGGGACTCGAGACTGGGAACCGGGCCAGCCCGGTAGGCGCGACCGGGACCCCGGAGGGGCCGTGAATCGGTCAAGGGTCCCCTTCCTCGCTCACTGTGCCGGTCGGAGGGGGTCCGCACCGACGCGCCCCGTCCGCCCCCGAGACACGCTCGGTAGCCGACGGGGCCGTACGGTACATGCCGTCACAGAGAGGTCAGAGTCAGCGTGGTGAGACCGCTCGACCCCGTGATGGTGCCTTCTCCGATCGGGCACAGTTCCGGGTTGCTCCCGGAGATGTCGACGACTTCGACGGTCTTCACGGCGGAATCGCCCGTGTAGCGCCCGCCGGTCACCGTGCCGGTGAAGGTGGCAGCACCGCCGGTGTCCGCCACGGAGGACCAGTACACCGTGCTCGTGCTGTCGCCGCTCCAGGTGATGGCCTCGGCGAACGGGGTGAGCTCGTGGAGCACGTTGAGACAGGTCTCGCTGCTCGTGGACCCAGCCCAGACGCCACGCCTCCAGGCGATCCACGCCAACCTCGTCGACCGCCGCCAGGAGGCCGAGGACCCGGGCCGGCTCGGAGAGGTAGCCGCCATCGAGACCACCATGGCCGCCGCCGCTCAGAAGCTGGAGGCGATGCGCGAGCGTGCAGCACAACCGTCCGCCGTCCACCTCGGCATGCCCGACATCCGCCGGGACGCCGGACGAAGCAGCACCGATTCTAGGGACTGAGCGCCGGCATGTTCCCGATCAACATCCGGCGACATGCCGGTCCGCTCATCGAGCTGGCCCGGCAGGGCACCCGGATGGAGATTCGAGCACCTGGGCGCTCACGACAGTGTCCGCCGAGCGCTACACGGGGCGAAGAACAGGGTCGATCTCGGCCAGGATTTCGTGCAGCTGACGAGCCCCAAGAGCCACGCGGTCGTCAGTGTCCCGCAACATCTCCTCGCACGACTGCATCGCGTTGTCCCGGTCCTCGGAGAAGACGCTGAACACATCGAGGACTGCGGTGTGGATCCAATCGCTGTGATTCGAGTCGGCGACTGCCAGCGCTGAGGCGACTACCGCCAACCCGATCCTGTCCTTTCGCCGAAGCACGGCTTCCGCGGTCACCCGGGTGACGAAGGTGTCACCCGGGTCGAGCATCAGCTCCAGCAGTGGGCCGAGGGCCTCCTGCATCTCGGCGAAGCCTGCCAGGCCATGACCGGCATTCGCCCGGTCACGGTAATCGTGGCTTCGCCCGAGCTCGCGGAGCGCCACGACGGCTTCATACCGCCGGTCTCTGTCCACTGCTTACCCACTCCTCCCGCGATTTCCGGTCAAGCCCAGGCACGGACCGCGACGCCGGCGAGCCGCAAGAACTGCCGGGCACCCGGGTGGTAGTGCGTGGGAGAGAAGCCGGGGACGGTGCCCAGAAGCTTCCCCTCGGCCGGATCCCATATGGACAGATCTGTGTGACCACAACTGAACAGGTGGGTGCCATCGCTGAAGAAGCGTCCGGTCGGGCCCTCGATTGCACGGAGCTCTACGGCCGTCGGCATCCGCCACAAACCAGTATGACCGATCCTACTCGTATCGAAGATCCGTGCCCCCGGCTGCATGACATCGTCGTCATCGCCGAGGCCCTCGACGGCGACCCGGCTGGAGTCGATCCAGGTCATGGCGTGATCCCAGTAGTACTCTCGGCCGCAGACATCGACCCGGCTAGGACCGTCCTCGGGCTCCCAGACGTTGCCGTCGATCCATTGGTCGAGATCCCACACCGCAGGGATCCCGACGGGATGCCACATCCAGCAGTCGTCCAGGATCCGCTTCCCATCAGGGCTCACATACAGGGAGCCGTGGAAGTAGTCGAGGTGGTGTTCCGGCATGGCATCCGCGTTTGCATGAGCGAGACGCGAGCGATCAGTCAGCAACGCCCCCGTCTGTGCGTCCGACGCATCCAGCCGGTTCCAGGCCGTGCGGTGGACCACCACGCAACGCCCACGACTCTGCGCGAACTCCAGTGAGAACGGCACTGTCTCTTCGTGACCACCCTGGTTGTCCAGGGCCAGAGTTACCTCGCCAGTCCGGAGGTCGAGCACCTCGCCGAAGCGGCCGTAGTCGTTGACCACTGCGGCGAACATACCGTCGTGGGAGGCGTGCAGGCGCCTGCGGAGCCGGCGGCCGTTCCATGGCTCGCGATCGGATTCCGCCGGAACGGTGGTGGCCCCGACGATCTCGTGATGACCGGCTGCCACGTCCCACCGGCTGATCGTGCCATCCGCGCTCAGCGCCAGCCACACAGGGCGATCGCGATCACGCACCGGCGCCAGATCGGCGACAGCATCCAAACGCGGTGGCACCGAGATCTCGCAGACGGCGTCGCTGCTACCGATCATCGCTGCCCCCACTCCCCAAACCGAGCCGACAGCATATCCGGGTGTGACTCAGGGCTGGCCGTGGCCAGATCGGCTGATCTCGGCGAGATCCCACTACGGCGCGCGTCACGCCAAGCATGCCCCCGCCACACGACCGTGCAACCACTACTCGCAGTGAATGGAGACCAGCCTCACCAGCGCCACGCAGCAAATCGTGCGCAAAGCCCAGGTGCTGCGCTACGAGATGACCGCCGCCCGCCTCCGCACCGAGCAAGCCGACGTCAAAGTCCTGCGGCGGCGTCCACGGAGGCGACAGTGGCGTCCGTGGACGCCAGGGTGGCGTCCCCCTCGGCACTGGCTGCGTGCATCCGCGCCGCTGCCGTGTCCGCGGTCGCCTGGGCGGGGTCGGCTTCGGACTGGGCGGCCTCGATGTCGTCGATGACGATCACCACTTGCGACGCAGTGGCCGATGCGGCTGCAGCAGCAGAGGAAGCCGCGCCTGCCGTCAGCGGGTAGCCCGCCGACGAGGCGGCCGCCGCAGCGGCGCCATAGGGGGAAGAGCCGCCCCAGGCGGCGTAACGGGCCGCTGCGGCGACCGCACGGGAACTGGCCCCGGCCCCGGAGGCAGCCGCAGCCGCCGCGGAGGCTGCGGAGGCCGCGCGGGCGACCGGGACACCGGCAGACTGCACGACCGGCTGGACGGTCGTACGGACGACGACAGCGGGCACGCCCTCGTCGAGGTGGCCTACGGACACCGCGCGGGCCGGTGTGGCCATGCCGTACGGGAGCACGACCGCACCCATCAGAGCCGTGACGGCGGTACGAGCCAACCGGGAACGGAGAAGGCCCGGACGACGACCCGCGTTCGACACGCGGTGCTTGCCAGTTACGGACCCGCCGTGCCGCGGTGTCCGAACCGGCGTCAAGGAACGGCCCGTACCAGCAGGCCGGGAGACCACGAATCGGGATAGGGCGTCCATCGGACCTCCGGTCGAGAGAACCGAACCACACTTCGTCACTGAATGTATCCACTTGGAAACTGTCCGACAATGGCGTGGCAAGGTGCGACCTGTGCGGCCGCCCCGTCTCCGCCCCGGCGGACACGCCCGTCACTCCGGCTCACCAAGTTCCGAGCGCGCTACCCGGAAGCGGTTCGACGGCGATGCGGCGCGACCGACGGCCTGTGCCCTGCCATCGGCGGGGCCCTGGCAAGCCGGCCGACCAGCCGCGACCCCGACTTCGCACGAACCCCCGCAGTCGTCCCGGGCCCGTTCGCCGAAGCACTCTGCCAGCACCGCACCGACCCCTGCTGCCGTCCCACGACGCCGTAGACGACCCGCAGCACGGTACGGTCCGCGGTAACGGTGAAGGGTCCGGCCTCCTGGACCTCCACGTCGTACCGCGGGGCCTTCTTCATCGTGATCCGGAAGGAGTGCTCGGCCGAATCGCCCCAGTGGTTGACCTCCAGCCCGGCCGGGGCGACCGCGGTGGGATCACGAAAGCGGCCCGGGAACGGCAGGTGGCATGGCCGTGCCCGGCAGTCCCGGCCTCTCGCCGGCCGTCCGCTGTCCGCTGTCCCCAGTCCGACAGGCCTCCGCGCCGACCGGCTACCGGAGTCCGGAACACGCAGGGGCGTTGCCCCGTCAGCAGTCCCGTTCCGGGAGCACGCGCAGGGCAAGGACGGATCCGTCCGGGTGGATGGAGACGGGGCCGTCCCAGTCGTCGTCCCAGGTGGCGGTCGGCCACGAGGAACGGCGGGCGTGGGCCTCGTCGCGGTAGCGGGTGAGGCGGCGCTCGGCGAGGTGCTCGAAGAGATCCTCCGCCACGCCCGAGAACGCCTCCACCCGGGTGCGGTTGAGGCGCAGGACGTGGTCGGTGCCGACGAACGGGATGCCGAGCAGTTCGTGGTCCGCGTCCTGGACGCTGCCGATCGCGGCGTGCGAGATGCCCTCGTACCGCTTGCGGCCCTGCCGGGCGGTGAGGTACGGAACCGTGGCCGCCGCGTCGCCGGCGAAGGCCGTCAGGCCCGCCGCTCCAGTGCGCGCGAGGGCGTGCTGGAACCAGGCGAAGTGGTCCGCTCCGATGTGGAAGCCCGGCTCGGCACCTTCGCCGGGAAGTGTCTCGACGCCAAGGCGCGAAGCAAGGCGAACAGCGCCCCCATCGTCCAGTTCACCTGCCGTAACCAGGCCAACCAGTGGTTCACCATCTGACCGGGCCCGGGCCCGCGGGATCCGCGTCGCGGCGAACTTCTCCAAGTCCGCGATCAAGCCGTGCAGTCGCTGCTCGGCCGTCCGGCGGCACGCCGCTCCCGCGAGCACGGGCGTGCGGCCGACGGTGCGCGGAGCGCTCCACCGCGCCGGTCGGCACGGCAGGCCCCCGCCGAGCACTCGGACGGAACAGGTCGGAGACCGGGCCTGCGGCGCAGCGCGGCGGGCTCGTTCGCCGGCCCGAGGACTCACTTGGCCCCGAGGAGGTCAACCGCGCAGGCGGCTGACCGCCCTTGAGCGGCGGATTCATCGCCGGCCGCGAGATCGGGCACCCGTGCGTCCCGGGCCCGTGACAAGGGCGGTCCCCCGCCACGAAACCGGGGAGTCGGGCGGGCCCGGCCGGCCTCTGGCCGTCCGGGCCGCAGGAGACGGGTCTGCCGGTGGGGTTCCCGGGTGTCTGCTGCGGCTGTCGGAGGGAACCGGGCATTGCCGTGGAAGTCCATGGGGAAGTTCTTTCGCTGCCGAGTGCCGGATGACGGCGTCCGGTGATTGCCGCACTGAGCGCCCGTCCGCGCGGGTGCCACTTACGCGAGGAGAGCGGATATGGCAGACGATGTCGAGCTGTGGACCACCCCCAACCAGCTGGGTGAGACCTTCTCGGTGAAGACACCGGGCGGGGACGGAACGGTGACGCTGAACGAGCCGCTCACGGCCTACGGCGCGACCAACAACTCCAACCGGGATGTCGACCTTTACGCGACCAACGACCAGACGGGTGATCCGGTGCAGTCCATCGGTGGCGGGCAGAGCGCGCCGTTCTTCCAGCCGCAGTCCGTCCAGTCGGTGAAGTTCGTGTAGGGCTGAGCGCCGTTCGGTCGGCGCCGATGACCCCGCCGACCACGCCCGCACACGGCCCTGCCGAAATCCGTGTCCAGCCGTCCTGGGCCGAGGCGAGGCCACCGGCGCCAATCACGAGCGGGGACGGTGAGGGCGCCGGCGGCCAGGCAAACTCGTCGAAGCGAGGACCACGTACAGCGCCGGGCCCGCTCCAACGACCTGGAACGCGGCGGCACACGACATCGATCCCTGAGCGATGAGGTTCACCAGTTCGGAAGTCATCAGGCTCGGCAGCTCGCCTCCGCGCAGTGAGGCGGACCCGAAGGTGATAAGTCCGACATCACGCGCGTGGATCAGCGGCCCGTCACCGTCGAGGGACAGAGCGAGAGGCCCGGCCATGACGAGGCTGACCGACATCTACACACCGGCGAGGTGGTGGTCCGTCGATCCCGCGGCGTCCCAGGCCAATCCGGTCAACTCGGGTGCCACGGTGTTCCCTTGTGCAGCCTGCCGTTCAGGTACGCTCGCACCGGTCCGAGCAACCCATGCGACACGAACTCGGGGACCGGGTGCCGGGTCGTGGGTGACCCACACTCCCCAGTTCAGTTCCGTTCGGCGGCAACTCGCGCAAGGTGCGCCAGCAAGGCAGCTGTGTCGGTCAGGTCCGACAACACCACCTCGGCGCCGGCCACACGAAGGTCAGAGGCGGAATGGACCCCTGTGGCGACGGCCACGATATGAGCCCCGCTGGTCAGCGCGGCCTCGACGTCCCGAGGAGTGTCACCGACCAACACCACAGGAGCACCTGCCGGGAGAGCATGGGCGACGTGGACGCGGTCTCGGGCCACCGCAACGAGTGCCGCCCGGTCCCGGTGGTCGGCACCATAGGCACCGATCTCCAGGTCCATCAGACCGTCGAGCCCGAAGGCTGCCAGCTTCACCCGGGCGTTCGCCGCGATGTTCCCGGTCAGCACCGACGAGACGACCCCGGGCTCCTGCGCGACAGCGGTAAGGGCCTGTGGGACGCCGGGCAGCGCGCAGCCGCGCAGCCGCAGCACCTCGGACCGCGCCCGACCGGCCGCTTCGAGAGCGGCCTGGACGACGTTCCACCCCGGCTGGGCCAGACCGTCACGGTCGAACATCTCTCGCATGATCAGTCGATCGGTGCGCCCTTCTGTCACCGCAGGGCCAGACGGCCGACGCTGCGCCACGGCCTCGAAGGCCTCCGCATAGATTTCCTTGCTCACTCCCGCGTTGTCGATGAGCGTGTGGTCGATGTCCCACAAGACGATGAGCGCCATCGGGCCAGCGTAGGCAACCCGTCTGGTACGCGTCGGCTGCTACGCCTCCTAGGACGTCCTTGCGAGTCCTACCGTCGTCCGGTTGGATATCCGCTGTGAACGAGCGATTGCGCTCCGCACTCGCCCAGCGCGGCGTCTCCCCTGTGGAACTCGCGGCGGCCTGCGAGGTGGACCCCAAGACGGTGAATCGCTGGCTAGGCGGCCGCCTGCCGCATGCACGCCACCGGTGGAATGTTGCACGCCACCTGACGGTGGACGAGGACTTCCTCTGGCCCCAGACCCGGCCCCAGACCGGACAGACGTCCGGTCCCGGCACCGGCCTCGTGGCTACGTATCCCGACCGTGCCAGCGTCCCGCGGGAGATGTGGCTCTCTCTCCTGCTGGAAGCAGAGCAGGGCATCGACGTACTGGTGTTCTCGGGGACGTTCTTCGCCCAATCGAACCCGCGCATCGCCGCCATGCTGGCGCAGCGCGCGGCGGCCGGGGTGAAGGTCCGGTTGTGCTTCGGTGACCCGCAGGGCCACGCGGTAGCGATCCGCGGGCGGGAGGAGGGTATCGGCGACGCGCTCGCGGCGAAGATCGGCGCCTCGCTGACCTACTACCGGCCGCTGTTGGGCACGCCCGGTTGTGAAATCCGTCTGCATGACACCACGCTCTACACCTCGTTGTTCCGCTACGACGACGATCTGCTGGTCAATCCGCACGTGTGGGGTCAGCCGGCGTCCGCCAACCCGCTGTTGCACCTCCAGAAGGGTGGCGACCTCGGTTGGTTCGGCGGCTACGCTTCGAGCTTCGACGCGGTCTGGGACTTGGCCCGGCCGTGGACCGACGACGCGCAGGGAGGCCAGTCTCGTGGCCGGCAGGACTGAGTACTACGGCGATCCGGACGCACCGGCCGCGAACTCGCTGGTGCCCGCGAGCAATCTGCTCGTGCAGAACGAGGCCGGCGAGATCCTGTTGCAGCGCCGACGCGACACCGGGCAGTGGGCCCTGCCCGGCGGAAAGCAGGACATCGGCGAGTCCGCCGCCGACTGCGCGGTGCGCGAGTGCGAGGAGGAGACCGGGATCAAGGCGGAGATCACCGGACTCCTCGGCGTCTACTCCAACCCGGAGCACATCGTCGTGTACAGCAGCAACGGCGAAGCCCGCCAGCAGTTCGAGGTGGCGTACATCGGCCGCCCTATCGGCGGCACCCCGACGGTCAACGACGAGGCCGACGGTGTGCGCTGGGTGAGGCCGGGCGACCTGGACGAGTACGACATCCACCCGAGCATGCGCCAGCAGATCGGCCACTACCTCAGTGGCAAGTACCCCTACCTCGGCTGAGCCGCGGCGGCGAGCCGGTGCTCGGTGCGGGCCACCGCTGCCTCGATCTCCGGCTGCGCGCGGTGGATGAACCGTCCCACCAGCGTGTCGACTCCGTAGCGGGCGAGGATCTCCGCGACCCGCTCGCCGGCGCTGGTGGGCACGCCGTCGGGAGTGGTGGTCATGTCGCAGAAGATCAGGGCGTCCACCAGCACCTGGTCGTCGAGCAGCGGGAACTCCCGTTCCAGGGTCTCGCGCAGCCCGCGTTCCTCAGCCTCCAGCAGGGCGAGCGAGTGGTTGGCCACCAGCCGCACGAGCCGCGTGTCCGCACCGTGCCGATCCCCCAGGAACCGCGCGCCGTCCAGGGGATGGAAGCCGGTCGCGGCCAGCCGAGGTGCGTAGCCGACGTCATGGAGCACGGCGGCGGCTACCAGCAGGCCGCCGTCCGGCCCGGCGATCGGGGCCAGTTGCGCGGCCTGGCGTGCCACCCCCTGGGAGTGTGCCCACCGCCTCGGCAGGGCGGCCGACAGCTCTTCTTCGGCGATCCGCCACGCCCACTGGGGCAAAGTCTCCGTCATGCTGTCGGCCTTCCCGCCGGCGGGCGCTCCATACGCTGTGTGCAAGGGCTGTCCGGGCCACTGCGGCCGTGGTGACCCGGACAGGACGTCGCCGGACCGGACGTGGTGCGTCGGCGTCCGGTTCGGCTATCCGGCTGTTGCCGGGGCCAAGGACTCGCGGCCGAGCCAGCGCCGCAGCACCTCCGGTACCGTGACGGTGCCGTCCGGCTGCTGGTGCTGTTCCAGCAGGGCCGGCACCAGGCGGCTGGTGGCCAGCCCGGAGCCGTTGAGGGTGTGCACGTAGGCGGCCTTGCCCGCTGCGGGGCGGTAGCGGATGTTGCCGCGCCGGGCCTGGTAGTCCCGGGCGTTGGACACCGAGCTCACTTCGACGTAGCCGTCGATGCTGGGCAGTCAGACCTCGACGTCGAAGGTCTTGGCCATCGAGGCGCTGGTGTCCTCGGCGGCGAGGTGGGTGATGCGGTGGTGCAGGCCGAGTGCCTCGACCAAGTCGGCTGCCTTGGCCAGGAGTTCCTGGTGGGCGGTGTCGGAGTGGTCGGGGTGTGCAAACTGGAACATCTCGACCTTGTTGAACTGGTGGCCGCGAAGGGTCCCGCGGTCGGCGGCGCGGTAGCTGCCGGCCTCGCGCCGGTAGCACGGCGAGTAGGCAACGTACTTGCGCGGCAGTTCGGACTCTGCCAGAACCTCGTCGCGGTGCAGGTTGACCAGGGCTGTCTCCGAGGTCGGCAGCAGGAACCGCTGTGGTCCGGCCGGACCCTGTTCGATCGAACCCTGTCACACTCGTCCGAACGTGAGACTCGGCGGCCCCTCCCCGAGCACGACAAGCCCCGGAGCCGCGAGCACCGGCCAGGCAACGGCTCGGACGTCCGGTCCGGCGCCCGCCAGCAGTGGAGCGGCCGGCCCAGCAACACGTTTCCGCAGGTCAGCGGACTCGTCCGCGCGACTTCAACGGGATCGACGGCAGCTCCGGGGCGGACAGGCGGGCGCCGTCGTAGCCGTGCACTTCTCCGAAGCGAACTCCCTTCTCCCAGTCGTTTCGTGCCTGTACGATCCCGTCACCGGATCGGCCGATGACGTTCCGCCACACGGCGATCCGCCACAACCAGTTTCCAGCCCCTCTCACACAGACGACCGGCGGCTCAGCGGTGTTCGGGGTTCTCGAAGTCGAAGCGGCAGCCGGCGTCCCATTCGGAGCGCTGGTTGCCGTGGGCCGGGATACCGCCGGCGTCCTTGAGCAGGCGGGCGAGGTGGAGCTGGTTCCAGGTCATGAAGGTGGTGTTGCGGTTGGTGAAGTCGTTCTGCGGGCCGCCGGATCCGGGGTCGAGGTAGGAGGGGCCGGGGCCGGCTTCGCCGACCCAGCCGGCGTCGGCCTGGGGCGGGATGGTGTAGCCAAGGTGCTGGAGGCTGTAGAGGACGTTCATCGCGCAGTGTTTGGCGCCGTCCTCGTTGCCGGTGATCAGGCAGCCGCCGACTCGCCCGTAGTAGGCGTACTGGCCTTCGGAGTTGAGGATCGACGAGCAGGCGTAGAGCCGCTCGATCACCTTCTTCATGACGGAGGAGTTGTCGCCCAGCCAGACCGGTCCGGCGAGGGTGAGGATGTCCGCGGCCATGACCTGGGAGTAGATGACCGGCCACTCGTCGGTCTCCCAGCCGTGTTCGGTCATGTCGGGCCAGACGCCGGTGGCGATGTCGAGGTCGACCGCGCGCAGGACGTCGACGGCGACGCCCTGGCGTTCCAGGATGCCGGTGCTGACGTCGATCAGGCCCTGGGTGTGGCTGCGTTCCGGGGAGCGCTTGAGGGTGCAGTTGATCACCAGGGCGCGCAGGTCGGTGTACGTCGTCGGGTCCGGCACCGGTTCCTCCTCCGTGTGGTCCGGGAGGCCGGTCCGTCGGCGGACTCCCCCGGCCCAGCCCATCAGGTCGGCGGTGGCGGCGCGCGTCGGGCTGGGCCGTCGGCCTGACCCGGTTCGGCCGAACGGGCGGTCGTGGGCGGGCCGCGCTCCCGGTGGGGTGACGGACGTCTTCTTCCGGTCGAATGTCTAGACCTCTGATCGGAGCACGTATCCGATGGGTAGTCAGAACAGTACCCCCACAGTGAACTTGGAGATCTCATGGCCATTCGTATGCGCTTTCGTCCCCCTGTCCTCGCATTGCTCCTGTCCCTGGCCGTGGCCGGGTGCGGCTCCGGCGCGGGGAAGGGCGTGGAGGGCGGCGGCAAGCTGACGGTGTGGCTGGCCGTGGACGCCCAGGAGAGTTGGCCGGAATTGGTCCAGTCCACCAATGACCGTTTCGCCAAATCCCACCCCGGGGTCAAGGTCGAGGTCCAGTACCAGCAGTGGACGACGAAGAACCAGAAGCTGGACGCCGTCCTCGCCGGCAAGAACGTGCCCGACGTGGTGGAGATGGGCAACAGCGAGACCACCAACTACATCGTCAACGGCGCCTTCTCCACCGTCGACCCGGCCCGCTTCGACCAGTCGGACGCCTGGCTGCCGGCGCTCGCCGACGCCTGTCGCGCCAACGGCAAGACCTACTGCGTGCCCTACTACGTCGGGGCCCGGGTCGGCGTCTACCGCACCGACTACTTCGCCCGCGCCGGCGTGCCGGACTCACCGAAGACGTACCCCGAACTCCTCTCCGCCTTGGACCGCCTCAAGGCGACCTACGGCCCCGAGGACCCGAACTTCTCGGCCCTCTACATGCCCGGCCGCTACTGGAACGCGGCCATGGCCTTCGTGAAGGACGCGGGCGGCGAGATCGCGGTGAAGGACGGCGACCGCTGGAAGGCCTCGCTGTCCTCGCCGCAGTCCGTCGCCGGGCTCACCGAGTGGAAGCGGCTGATCGACACCTACTACGTCGGCGACCGGGCGAAGGACAACGGCGACCAGCCGGGCGTCGTCGGGCAGGGCCACGTGGGCGTGTTCTACGGCAACACCTGGGAGGCCGACTCGGCCACCGACGAACGCTCCGGCGGGGACCCGAAGTTGAAGGGCAAGTTCGCCACCTTCGCCTTCCCCGGCCCGTCCGGCAAGCTCCTGCCGCCGTTCCTCGGCGGCTCCACCCTCGCCGTGCCGGCCAAGTCGACGCGCAAGGAGCTGGCCGCCGACTGGATCAGGACGTTCACCGACCGGGAGTCGCAGAAGGGGCTGATCGCCGCGAACACCCTGCCCAACAACACCACCCAGCTGGCCGAGGTCGCCGCCGGCGGCATCAACGGGCCGTCCGCCCAGGCCGCGGCGACCGGGGGCTGGATGACCCCGTTCGCACCGGGCTGGACGTCGGCGGAGAAGTCCAACGTCCTGCCCGAGATGCTCGAACGGATCGCCAACGGCAAGGCGTCGGTGCAGGACGCCGCGCGCGAGGCGGACCGGCGGATCGACGAAGTAATCAATGAGCGCTGACCCGGTCCGGCGGCGCCGTCCGCTCCTGGCGTCGCTCCTGCCGCCGCGCCTGCTGCCCTACCTGCTGATCGGCCCGACCGTCCTCGCGCTCGTCCTGGTGCTCGGCTACCCGCTCGTGGACATGGTCGTCCTCGCCTTCCAGGACATGACCCGCGAGCAGCTGTTCAGCGGCGCGGCACCGCCCTGGGCCGGTCTGGACCAGTTCCGCCGGATCCTCGGCGACGGCTTCTTCTGGACGGTGGTGCTGCGCACCGTGCTCTTCACCGCCGCGTCCGTCGCCCTCACCGTGTTCTGCGGAACGGCGATCGCGCTGCTGATGCACCGCGTCTCCCCGTGGGTGCGGGCCGTCATCTCCGGGGTGCTGGTCACGGTGTGGGCGATGCCGGTCATGGTGTCCGGGGCGGTCTTCCGCTGGCTCTTCGACGCCGACTACGGGGTCGTGAACTGGCTGCTCTCCCGGCTGCCCGGGGTCGACCTGGCCCGGCACAACTGGTTCACCGACCCGTGGCAGGGCTTCGCCGTCATCGTCGCGGTCGTGGTGTGGGGCTCGCTGCCGTTCGCCGCCATCACCCTGCGGGCCGCGCTGGCGCAGGTGCCGCCCGAACTGGAGGAGTCCGCGGTGCTCGACGGCGCCCGGCCGTTGCAGGTCTTCCGGCACATCACCCTCCCGGTGATCAGGCCGGTGCTGCTCATGGTCACCACGCTGATGGCGATCTGGAACTTCGGCACCTTCAACCAGATCTGGATCATGCGCGGCGGGCAGCCCGAGCGGGAGTACTACCTGCTGGGCGTCTACTCGTTCATCGAGTCGTTCGCCGTGAACCGGTACAGCGCCGGGGCCGCGATCGCGCTCGTGACGGTCGTGCTGCTGCTCGCCGGATCGGTCGTGTACCTGCGTCAGATGCTCAGGACGGGAGAGGTCGAATGAGACGGAAGCGGTCGTGGGGCCGCGACCTGCTCGGGCTGCTCGTCGCCGCGGTGATCGGGTTCCCGGTCTACTGGATGGCGCTCACGGCGTTCCGGCCCGCCACCGAAGTCCTCAGCCTGCCACCGAAGTTCTGGCCGGGCCGACCCACGCTGGACAACTTCGCCAGGGCGCTGGGGTCCGAGACCTTCTGGGCCAACGTCCGCTCCAGCGTCGTCATCGGCCTCGGCACCGTCCTGGTGTCCCTGGTCGTCGGCGCCCTCGCCGCCTTCGCCCTCGCCCGCTTCCGCTTCGCGGGGCGCAAGGCGTTCGTCGTGGTGATCCTCATCGTCCAGATGGTCCCGCTGACGGCCCTGATCATCCCGGTCTACCTGCTGCTGAACGACGTCGGGATGACCGACAGCCTCGGCGGCGTGATCCTCACCTACCTGGTGTTCACCCTGCCGTTCACGGTGTGGATGCTGCGCGGCTTCATCGCCGGGATCCCGGTGGAGCTGGAGGAGGCGGCCATGGTCGACGGCTGCGGCCGCCTCGGGGCGTTCCGCCGGGTGGTGCTCCCCCTGCTCGCACCGGGCATCGTCGCCACGTCCGTCTTCGCGCTGGTCCAGGCGTGGAACGAGTACGTCCTCGTCTACGTCCTGCTGTCCAGTCCGGACAAGCAGACGGTCAGCATCTGGCTGGTCTCCTTCCAGACCAGCTTCGGGACGGACTACGGCGGTCTCATGGCGGGCGCCACGCTGACCGCCCTGCCCGTCGTGGTGTTCTTCCTCGTCGTCCAGCGCCGGATCACCTCCGGCCTCGCCGTCGGCGCGGTCAAGGGCTGAGCCGCGTCCGGCGGACGCCTGCCCGAGGGACTGCCGGCCGGGGTCCGCGCGACCCCGGCCGGGCCTCCCCGGAACGCGGGCTCAGGAACGCCGGCCCGGGTCGACGGCTCAGGAACCCCCGGCCCGGCGGACGGTGAGCATGTCCTGGGTGTGGCCGATGGCGTAGCCGCCGGCGGGCAGGGCGAAGTGCTCCTGGACGTAGGCGGTCAGGGCCGTACGCGAGGGGCGGGGGTCGAGGGCGGCCAGGTCGGCGACGTTGACCATGAACTCGGCGACGTCCACCGCCTCGGCCAACCGGGGCGTGCGGTAGTGGAGGTCGAGGGTCTCGAGGGCGTAGCCCTGCTCCGGGTGGCGCTCGCGCAGGCGGTCGGCGAGCGGGCCGAGGTCGTAGCGCACGCCGGTGAAGTGCGCGGCCATCCGCATGCAGGGGCTCTCCGGGTTCTGGAGCACGACCAGGAGGGTGCCGCCGGGGGCCGTCCACTCCAGGGCGCGGGTGACGGTGCCGAGCCAGTCCGCCTCGGGCACGTAGTAGAGCACGTGGGAGAGGTGGGCGAGGTCGGCCCGCTCGGGCGGGTGCGCCAGGTCGAGCGGCTCCGGGAGGATCAGGGCGTCGGGGCAGGCCGCACGGAGCTTCTCGCGCATCGCGGCGCTGGGTTCCACCGCGGTCGTGCGCTCGAAGGAGCGGCCGAGGTAGGCGGTGGTGCGGCCGTCTCCCGCGCCGAGGTCCAGCAGGACCCGGCGGTGCGGCAGCGCGGCCACGACCTCGCCCAGCCGGGCGTGGGTGACCGGCTTCTCGTCCGTCCCGGCAAGGAACAGTTCGAACACCCGGCGGTACTCGGCGCTCGCCACGTCCAGCACCCGGACCGGATCCGCGTCCTTCGTGCTCGTCTCCACCTGTCGGCCTCCCCTGTTGACGGCGTGTCGGGTCGCGCCATTGCACCGCGTGGGCGCGGCGCGGGCCTGCAGGGACGTTCCTGCCCGCGTGTCGTCCACGCCCCCGGCAGGCCGGGGCCCCGATTAATCGGTGGCCCAGGCTTCGCGGCCGCTCCTACAGTGTCCGCGGATCAAGAACGCCCAGGGAGCCGGACATGCGAGTGCACTACCCCCGGACGCCGCATCTGCCCTGGTCACCGGGCGCATCGGCGGACGACGTACGGACCGGGGACCTGTCCGGCCTGGCCGGCGCCGAGGTCGTCGTCACCGAGAAGCTGGACGGCGAGAACACCACGCTCTACCGCGACGGACTGCACGCCCGCTCGCTGGACTCCGCCCACCACCCGTCGCGCGCCTGGGTGAAGGGCCTCCAGGGCCGGATCGCCCCGCGCATCCCCGCCGGCCTGCGGATCTGCGGCGAGAACCTGTTCGCCCGGCACTCGATCCCGTACACCGACCTGGAGAGCTGGTTCTACGGCTTCTCGGTCTGGACGGGCGCGACCCGCGCGACCGGCGGGAGCAGCGGACCAGCCGGGCCCGGTGGAACGGGCGGGCCCGACGGCCGGGACTGCTGCCTGGACTGGGACGACACCGTCCGCTTCCTGCGCCGCCTCGGCATCCCCACCCCCCGGGTGCTGTGGCGCGGCCGCTACGACGAGCGCTCCCTGCGCGCCCTGCGGTTGGACCTCGACCGGCAGGAGGGCTATGTGGTGCGGACGGTCCGGGGCTTCCCCCGGGCCGAGTTCGGCGAGCGGGTCGCCAAGTGGGTCCGCCCCCGGCACGTGCGCACCGACACCCACTGGATGCACGCCGCGGTGGTGGAGAACGGGCTCGCTCCGAGCTCCGCGCTCTGGGCCGCGCGCTCCGGTGCGCTGCCCGACCTCCCCGCCCTCGCGGCCGCCCTAGGCCTCCCCGAACTCTCGTGCCCGCCGGAGGAGTTGGCCGAGGTGTCGGCCCGGCTGGACGAACTGGGCCGGGGCGGCGACGCCCGGCTCGCCGGCCTGCTCGCCACCGCGCTGCGCACCGAGCGCCGCCAGTCGCTGGCACCGCGGCTGGCCGGGCCGCTCGGCCTGCGGCTCGCCCGGCGGGTCGCCGACCTGGTCGGGCTGCACCCCGCGCTCCACCGGCCGTACCCGGACGAGGACCGCCGTGCCGGGCTGGTCCGGCTCTCGGCCGCCGCCGACCTCGGGGTGCTGCACGCCGTCGCGGCGACCGCCGCCCCCGGGCGGGCGGAACGCGAGCTGGTCGACTGGTCGGCGCTGTTCGCCGAGGACGCCGGGCTGATCGACGGGGCACCGCTCGCCCGGCTGCGGGCCGGTCTGCGCGAGGCGCTGGCCGGCCTGGACGGCGACATCGCCGACCGCTGCTGGGCGCAGGCCCGCGAGGCGTACGCCCTCGGCCGGATCACCACCGCCGAGGAGGCGGTGGCGGCCACCTGGCGCCGGCGCGACGGCCGCTTCCCCCGGCTGCTCCACCTGTGCGGGCCCTCCGGCAGCGGCAAGAGCGGATTCGCCGCCGGGCTCACCGGCGTCACCGCCCGGATCAGCCTGGACGACCTGCGCGCCGCCCGGGGCTCGCGCGCCGACCAGCGCGACAACGCCGAGGTGCTGCGCGTCGGGCTGGCCCGGCTGGACGCCGCCCTGGCCACCGGCGGCACGGGCGCCATCGGCGGCACGGGCACCACCGGTGGCACGGGCGCCGACGAAGGCACCACCGGCGCCGCCGGTCCCACCGCCGTCTGGGACGCCACCTCGCTCAACCAGCAGCAGCGCTCCCTCGTCCACGCCGTCGCGCAGCGCCGCGACGCCCTGGTCACCCACGTGGTGCTGGTGGTCGGCGAGGAGGAGCTGCGGCGCCGCAACGCCGTCCGGCCGCACCCGGTGCCCCCGGACGTGCTCACCGCCCAGCTGCACCGCTTCGGCCCGCCGTACCCCGGCCAGGCGCACCGCACCTGGTACGTCGGCCCCGGTGGCGCCGTGGAGGACACCGCGGGCACGCTCGACGAGCAGGAGGACTGATGCGCCCCATCGAACAGATCTGCCAGCGCATCCGCTGGGACGCCCGCTTCGACCCGGCGCGGTTCACCCTCGGTGTGCGCCAGCGCGACGACCGCACCGAGCGCGTCCCGCTGGAGGCCTTCGCCGCCTCCGGCGAGATCCCCTGGCACCGGGTGCACTGGGTCGAGGCGGACGGGCTGCGGGTCTGGGACCGCGCCTCGGGCGTGGACCTGCTCGACAGCACCGAGGCCGGGCGCCGCACCGACCCGCCCCGGCTGCCCGCTCCCTTCTTCACCCCGACCACCCCGTACACCTGGCACCCGGACGGCGGCTGGCGGCCCACCGAGCCCGTTCCGGCCACCGAGCCCACCCGGGACGCCCCGACGGCCGCCGCCCTGCGCGTGGTCACCTGGAACGCCCTGTGGGACCGCTACGACGCCGACCGGATCGACACCGCCCGGCGCCGACCGCTGCTGCTCGCCGAGCTGGCGGCGGCCGGTGCCGACGTCATCGCCCTGCAGGAGGTCGAGCCCGCGCTGGTCGCCCTGCTGCTGGCGGCGCCCTGGGTCCGCGCCGGGTACACCCTGGGCGCCGACCCGCTGGGGCCGGAGATCGACGACCACGGTCTGCTGCTGCTCAGCCGGCTGCCGGTACTGGCGGCCGGACGCCACACGCTGGGCCCCCACAAGGCCGTCACCGCCCTCGCGCTGCGGACCGCCGGTCCCCCGGTGACCGTCGCCGCCGTCCACCTCAGCAGCGACCACTCCCCGGACGGAGCCGGCCGCCGCCGGGCCGAACTCGCCCGACTGGCCGAGGGGTTGGCGGGCGTCGAGGGCGAGCTGCTGCTGCTCGGGGACTTCAACGACGGCCGCTCCGGCCCGGCCGGCCCGGCCGCCGCGCTCGGCCTGCGGGACACCTGGACCGAGGTGCACGGGCCGGCCGACGACACGCCGACCTTCGACCCGACGGCCAACCCGCTCGCCGCGGTCTCCTCGCTGAGCGGCCGCCCGGGCCGGCTGGACCGCGTCCTGCACCGCGGCGACGGCACCCGCGCCACCGCGGCCGCCCTGCTCGGCGACCGCCCGGCCGAGGACGGGATCCTCCCCTCCGACCACTACGGCGTGGCCGTGGACCTCGCCCTCCTCCCCGACCACGACGGTCCCGGGACCGAGACCGGGACCGGGACCGAGACCGGGACCGGAAGCGGCCACGCCCACGGCCACGGCCACCAGGACGGCGACGGCGCACCCGGAGTCCTCGACGCCGCGCCGACCACTCGCACCGCCGTCGCCTGGCTGCCGCCCGAGGAGCACCGGCCGCCGATCCAGCGGCTGCGCGAGGCGTACGACCCCCAGCTGCGCCGCTGGCCCCCGCACGTCAACCTGCTGTTCGGCTTCGTCCCGGAGGCCGAGTTCGACCGCGCCCTGCCGCTGCTGGGCGCGGCCGCCGCCGAGGTGGCGCCGTTCACCGCGCGGCTGGAGGGCGTGCACACCTTCGGCCATCGTGAGGACGCCACCGTCTGGCTGGACCCGGCCGCCGCCTCCCCCGCGCCCTGGGCGGCACTGCGGCACGCGCTGGAGCGGCGCTTCCCCCGCTGCCGCGGCCGGGCGAGCGGCTTCACCCCGCACCTGACCCTCGGACGCGCCGACGACCCGCAGCGCGTGGCCGCCGACTGCGCGGCCCGGCTCGACACGGCCCGGCTCAGTGCCGCCCCGGCCCGGGTCGGCGAGCTGGTGGTGCTCTCCCGCCGGGGCGCCGAGCCGATGCGGGTGCGCGCGGTGGTCGCCCTGGGGACGGGCGAGGTGCGGCAGGTGCCCGAGCCGCCGATCGCCTCGCCGGCCCCGGAGCCCGCCCGACGCACCGCCGCGGCGACGGCCCTGGCGCGGCGCGTCGCGGCCGCCCTGCCCGAGGGGGTGGTGCACACGGTCGGCTCCCGTCGGCTCGGCTGCCAGCTGGACGGAAGCGACCTGGACCTCGTGGTGGCGCTGCCCGGCGCCGCCGATCTGCCCGCCGTGCGCGCCCGGGTGGCGGCCGCGCTGCCCGGAGCCCGAGGGCTGCGCGAGGTCCGCGGCGCCCGGGTGCCGGGGCTGCGGCTGACGGCCGACGGCCTGTCGGTCGACCTCGTCGTGGTCTTCACCGGCGCGCTCGACCCGGCGCGGGCCGTCGAGTGCCGCGCGGAACTGGGCGAGGCGGAGGCCGTCGCGCTGAGCGCCGTCACGGACGCCGAGGCGATCCTGACGGCGCTCGGCGACCGCCACGCCCGCTTCGTCCGGCTCGCGCGCCAGGTCAAGGCGTGGGCGCGGGCGCGCGGCCTGGATTCCGCGCCCTTCGGTCAACTTCCTTCGCTCGCCTGGTCGGTGCTGGCCGCCAGGACCGTCCTGGAGGCGACCGACGGCACCGAGGAGGACCTCTTCGAGCGCTTCACCGAGACCTGGGCGAGCCGGGACTGGCGCCTGCCCGTCGCCCTCGCCGACGGCCCGACGCCTCCCGCCGAGGGCGCGCTCACCGTGTTCACCCCCTCCGCGCCGGTCCGCAGCTGCACCACCCAGGTCGGCGCCGACACCCGCGACCTGCTCACCGAGGAGCTCTACCGCGCCTGGGAGCTCACCGTCGAGGCGGCCGAGGGCACGAAGGCCACCGGAGCCGCCGAGGCCACCGGAGCCGTCGAGGTCACGGAGGCAGCCGAGGCCACCGGAGCCGTCGAGGTCACGGAGGCCGCGGAGGCCACCGGAGCCGTCGAGGCCACCGAGGACCCGTGGCCCGCCCTGCTCGCCGCTCCCCCGCTGCACCGCCGCCACGCCGCCTGGGCCGTGGTCAGCACCGACGAGGAGTCACTCGGCCTCGTCCGGGGCCGCGTCCGCGCCCTGCTGACCGCGCTGGAGGACGCCGGGGCCGCCCGGTTGCACGCCTGGCCCCACCCGTACCGGACCTCCGACGGCCGGGTCCACCTGCCGATCGGCCTCGGCCCCTCCCCGCTCTCCGCCGACCGGCTCGCCCCGCCCGCGAAGGCCTGGTCCCGCGGTCTGCCCGGGGTGAGGGTCGACCACGTGGAAGGCGGTGGCGTCCCCACCCCGGCCCGATGAACCGATGGAAAGCCGAAATGCCGATAGGCCGATACGTCGAGCCGCCGGATCACCCCCGACCGCCCGAACCGCCCCTTCCCGCAGGACTCTTCTGGACAATCGCCCCCGAAATTTGCCACGGTGAGCCGCAGCGGCCCAGTCATCGATCATGCGGCCGAAGCCCCATGGGAGTTCCCCCGTGCCCTCCGCCGACTTCCCGTCCTTCTACCTCGGCCAGAGCGTCTTCTCCGACCCCGGCGCCCACCTCTCCCGGTACGCCGATCTCCCCAGGGATCCGACCCGACTCGCCCGGATCGCCCGGAACCTGATCATCCATCGGCTGGAAGGGCGACTGTTCCACCACCCCATCCCGGCGGCCCGGCTCCACCACGACGCCGAGACGCGCTACCTCGACGACATCCTGCACCTGATCACCGACCGCGACCCGGCCCCGCTCAGCCACCCCCGCGCACCGGCGGACCGCTTCGTCGGCGTCTGCCGGGACCTGGCGCTGCTGCACTGCTCCTTCCTGCGCCACGTCGGCATCCCGGCCCGGCTGCGCTGCGGCTTCGCCGACTACCTCGGCCCGGACGGCTTCCACTGCGACCACGTCGCCACCGAGTACTGGGACGAGCGGCGCGGCTGGCTGCTCGCCGACCCGCAGCTGGCCGACCCGAAGGTCGCCGCCGCCTGGCGGGTGGACTTCGACCCGATGGACGTCCCGCGCGACCGCTTCCTGGTCGCCGGCCGCGCCTGGCGCACTATCCGCTCCGACCGGGCCGCCGCCGGCTCGTTCGGCGTCCACCCGCCCGAGGAGGGCCCGCTCAACGGCGAATGGTTCGTCGCCCACTCCACCCGGCTCGACCTCGCCGCCCTCAACAAGGTCGAGACCCTGCTCTGGGACACCTGGGGATCCGGCTCCACCAACACCCCCCACGCCCCCTACGACGAGGTCGCCCACCTGACCGTCGGCCCCGTCCACCTCCCCTCCGTCCGCCGCCTCTTCGCCGAGCACGACGCGCTGCGCACCCCGAAGACCGTCCTGTCCCTGGCCCCCTTCAACGGCCCCCGCGAGGTCACCCTGCGCTGACCCCGGAGAGCGTTCCCGCGGGCGGCCGGTACCGGACCTGGCGCGTCCGACGAGCGGGCCACGACCGCGGGCGCGGGCACCCGGGCCCCCGCCCGCGGTCGCCGACGGCGCCGTGTGGTGTGCCGGGTGTCGCGGGGCACCGCGCTGCCGCTGCCGGCGCGACGGCAGCGGCAGGACGTGGTGTCAATACGCACAACTGCCACTGGGGCAGTGACCCCCGGGCCCGGCAGGCTTGTCCGCAGACGCACGACAGGTGCACACCATTCACTGGACTCGCGCGGAACCCCGCGCCACTCGAGGAGGATCCGAGAATGAAGTCGAACACCCGACGCCTGGGCCGGGTCGCCGCGCTGACCGCCGCTGTCGGAACCGCCGTCGTCTTCACCGCCGGGCCGGCCTCCGCCGCCGGCGGGTACTGGAGCGTTCAGTGTGACTACGGCAGGGCGTGCATCGCCCTCGCCAAGGGCGGGCCGACCCCGGTCTGGAACCTGGACGGCTGCGGCGTACACCCGATCCACGACTACTACCGGCTGGGCCAGGCCCACGGCAACACGTTCGTCGTTCACTACGAGAACCTCCTGACGGACACCGTCTTCGCGTGGCAGACCCGGGGGCTGGACCGGAACACCCTGGTCACGTCCGTGGACGTGCAGTGCTGAGGTAGGACGGTCTCCAACCGCCGGGCGGCGGGTCGGCACACGGCGGGGCGCCTGCCGGCGCCCTCGACCCGCTGCCCGTCCTCGGCTGTTCGGCCCGGCGGCCCGCCCCGTCACGGACGGCTTCGGCACTACCGGGGGCCGGTGAAGTCGGCTCAGCGGGCAGCGGGAACGAGGTGGTCGAGGCCCTGTGCACTGCCCGTCGCGGCCTCGATCGAGCGCGGCAGCATGACGCGCTCGTAGGCGCGGACGGCGTCGCCGACGCCGGATTCGGCGACGAGGGCGTGGGCGAGGTCGGCGCCGTCGAGCATCGCGAGGTTGGCGCCCAGCCCGACCGGGGGCATCAGGTGCGCGGCATCGCCGAGCAGCGTCACGCCGGGCACGTGCGCCCAGGTGTGCGGGGCGGGCAGCACGTGCAGGGGCCGGTTGACGAAGCCGTGGTCGCTGTCGCACAGGATCCGCAGCAGGTTCTCGTCCCAGCCGTCGAACATCTTCAACACGTGCTCCCGCACGGCCCATCGGTCGCCGAGGTCGAGTCCGGCGGCCCTGTGCCAGTCCTGCGGCTCGCGCAGCGCGAGGTAGCCGCGGATGTGACCGTTGCTGTTGCGCTGGGCGACCAGGGTCCGGCCGACGCCCTTCGCCAGCAGCGATCCGTCGCCGACCAGCCGGGCGAGTTCGGGGTGGCGGGTGTCGCACCGGTCGAAGCCGGTCTCCACGAAGGTGACACCGGTGTAGCGGGGTACGGCGGGCGACAGGGCCGGGCGGACCCGTGACCAGGCACCGTCGGCACCGACCACCAGGTCGAACTCCTCGGCCGTACCGTCACCCAGGAGCAGCCGGCAGGTGCCGTCCGCCAGCGGGGTGACCCCGGTGACGGCACGGCCCCACCGCACCGTTCCCGGGGCGAGCGACTCCAGCAGCAGGCCGCGCAGTTGGCCGCGGTCGATCTCCGGACGGCCGCCGCCCGCGGTCGGCCCTCGCCGCGTGAGGAGCGCACCGGTGGCGTGGTCGAGCACCCGCCATTCGTCGCCCTCGGGGCGGGCGAGGGCATGGAACCGGTCGAGCAGGCCCGCCGACCGCAGGGCGGCCTGACCGGTGTCGGCGTGCAGGTCGAGGGAGCCGCCCTGCGGGCGGGCGTCGGCGCCGGCTTCGCGTTCGAACACCGTGACGGCTCGGCCGTGTTGCCGCAGGACCCGGGCGCAGGTCAAGCCGCCGAGGCCGGCGCCGACGATCGCGATGCGAGGGGCACGGGCAGAGGGCATGGCTGTGTCCTTCCGGTGGCGGATGGGGCGCCGGGCGGCCCGGCACCACCAAGAAAGCACACTCACTACATAAGTGCAATGACTACACTTTCACAGTCGATGCACTTCGGGCTATGGTGGTCGAGTGACCGAAGCGATGGGGCGCCGCGAGCGCAAGAAGGCCCAGACCCGCCAGTCCCTGGCCGACGCCGCACTCGAACTCTTCCTCGAACGCGGCTACGACCAGGTCGGCGTCAAGGACGTCGCCGATGCCGCGGACGTCTCGGTGACGACCCTGTTCAAGCACTTCACCGGCAAGGAGGCACTGGTCTTCGACCAGGACGACGACCTGGAGGCGGCCCTCGTCGCGGCCGTGCGCGAGCGGCCCCCGGGCCGATCGATCCCGCAGGCGCTGCGCGAGCACCTGCTGCTGCACCAGACCCGCTTCGCCGTCCACGCCGCCGACCCGCGGTTCGCCGACTTCACCCGCATGGTGCAGGAGACCCCCGCACTGCGCGACTACTCCCAACGGATGTGGACCCGCCATGAAGCGGCCCTCGCACGGGCCATCGCGGAGGCCGTGGGCGCGCCCGGGGACGACGTCGGCTGCGCCGCCCTGGCCCGGTTCGCGCTGGCTGCCCGCGGCCTGATCCTGCAGCACCCCGATCCGCGCCGGGCCGCCGACGAGGCCTTCGGCCTGCTCGAACACGGCTGGGCGGCCTCCCACCCGGGCGACTGACCCGATCCGCGTCGACGGTCACTGCGCACTCGCCGCCGGGCACTCGCCGCCGGGCGGACGACGAGCTCGTCGACGCCGACCTGACCGGGAGCAGATCTGAAATTTTTATTGCGCAACTCTTCTTTCAGATCTATCGTCGACGCATGCCCGAGAAGCCCCGGTCCGACCGGATCACCGATCTGTCCCGTCTGAAGGCGTTCACCAACCCGCTGCGGATGCAGCTCTACCGGCTGCTCTACGTCGCCGGCAGCGCGACCGCCTCCCAGCTCGCCGAACAGGTCGACCAGGCGCCGTCCCTGGTCAGCTACCACCTGCGCAAGCTCGCCGAGCAGGGCTTCGTGACCGAGGCACGCGCCGGGAGCAGCGACGGCCGGGAGCGCTGGTGGCAGGTCGCGTCCGAGGAGGGCTGGGGCTTCCGCGAGTCCGACCTCGCCGGCACGCCCGAGGGCGCGGCCACCGTCAACGCGGTGACCAAGGGCCTGGTCGACTTCCGCGCCGCCCAGTACCGCGCCTACCTCGACCAGAGCGCCGCCTGGGGCAAGGAGTGGACCGACGCGGCGTTCAGCTCCGAGTGGCTGCTCGACCTCACGGCGGCCGAACTCGCCGAGATGGAGGAGGAGTTGCAGGCCCTTGCCCGGCGCTGGCGGGAACGCGGCAAAGCCGCGGGCGCGGCCGGGGACACCGCCGGCCGCGAGCACGTGTCCGTCCACCTGTACGGGTTCCCCTTCCGCCCCTGACACCGGCACCGCCGTGTCCCGATCACCGGAGACCCCGATGGCCCTCGCGGAACCGACCCACCGCCCCGCCGACGCCGCACCACCCGCCCACCGCGACGGCAACGTGCTGCGCTGGCTCACCGCGTACACCGCCTCGCTGATCGGCGACAGCGTCTACTTCGCCGCACTCGGGTGGTCCGCCCAGCGGTCGGCCGGCCCCGCCGAGCTCGGCCTGGTCATGGCCGCCGGCGCCGCCCCGCGCGCCCTGCTCATGCTCGGCGGCGGCGTCCTGGCCGACCGCATCGACCCGCGCCGGGTGATCCTGGGCAGCGACGCCGTGCGCTGTCTGCTCATCCTCTCGGTGGCCGCCGCCATCGCGCTCACCACGCCCGCGCTCTGGCTGCTGCTCGCGGTGGCGCTCGTCTTCGGCGCCGTGGACGCCCTGTTCGTCCCCGCCGTCGGCGCCCTCCCGCCCCGGATCACCGCCGCCGACCAGTTGGCCCGGGTCACCGGACTGCGCTCACTGGCGATGCGGCTCGGCCAGATCGCCGGGCCCCCGCTCGGCGGCCTGGCCATGGGCCTGGGCGGCCCGGCCGCCGCCTTCGCCGTCGCGGGCCTGCTCTTCGCGCTCTCCCTGCCGCTCCTGCTCTCCGTCCGGATCCGCCCGCTCGACGCCCGCTCCGACGGCACGCTCACGGACGGCACCGCCATGGACGGCACCGCCGCGCACGGCATACCCACGCACGGCATACCCGCGGACGGCACACCCGCGGACGGCGCCGAGCCCCGGCGCGGCACACCGCGGACCGAACTCCTCGACGGGCTGCGCTACATCCGCCGCCACCCGCTGATCGGCCCGCTGGTCGCGGCCGGAGCCGTCTGCGAGCTCGGCCTCACCGGCACCCTCAACGTCGGCATGGTGCTGCTCAACGCCGAACGCGGCTGGGGCCCGTCCGGCTACGGCTGGATCGTCGGCTGCTTCGGCGCCGGGGCGGCCGCGAGCGCCGCGCTGCTCGCCGTCGCCGGGCGGCTGCCCCGGGCCGGCCTGACCATGGCGGGCACCCTGCTGGTGGGCAGTGTCGGCGCGGCGGCCCTGGCGCTGGTCCCGCAGCTGTGGACCGCCGCCGTCATCGCCGCCCTGGTCGGCCTGAGCGCGGGGGTCTTCGGCAGCCTGGACAGCGCGCTGATCCAGACCGCCGCCGACCCCGCCTACCTGGGCCGGGTCACCTCCGTCACGATGCTCACCATGGTCGGCCTCGCCCCGCTCAGCTACCCGCTGGTCGGCGCCGCCGTCGGCTTCTGGGGCGTCGCCCCGGTCTTCGTCGGCTGCGGCGTCCTCTCCTGCCTGGGCGCCGCCCTCGCCCTCGCCTCCCCCGCCGTCCGCCGCGCGGAACTCCCCCGCGCCGCGTCCCGCCGACCGTCCGCCCGGTAACCGGCTACCAGGTGACGGGGAGCGCCTCGACTCCGTAGACCGTCGAACCCTCGCGGAAGCGCAGCTCCGACCCGGGGACGGCGAGCCGCAGGCCGGGGAAGCGCCGCAGCAGGGCCGGCAGCGCCACCTTCAGCTCCAGCCGGGCCAGTTGCTGCCCGAGGCACTGGTGGACACCGAAACCGAAGGACAGCTGGGCGACCGGACGGCGGCGCACGTCGAGGTCGTCCGGACGCTCGGGGACGAGCTCGGGGTCGCGGTTCGCCGTCAGCGGGGAGAGCAGGACGTGCTCGCCCTCGGCGATCCGGTGGCCGTTGACCTCGACGTCGGCCACGGCCGTGCGCAACAGCGGTGCGGGGATGGCGAGATGGCGCAGCAACTCCTCCACGGCGGTACCGGTGACCTCGGGGTCGTCGCGCAGGGCGGCCAGTTGCTCCGGGTGGCGGAGCAGGGCCAGCACGCTCAGGGCGAGCATGGTCGCGGTGGTCTCGTGTCCCCCGACCAGGAGGGTGGTGCCGAAGCCGACGAGCTCCTCGTCGGTGAGCTCCGCACCGTGCCGCCGCACCACCTCGCCCAGGACACCGTTCCCGGGAGCGGCCCGATTGCGGGCGACGATGTCCGCCATCGCCGCGTTCAACTCCTGTGAGGCGGCGACCAGTTGCCCGGCGTCCGCGGTCCCGTCCATGATCACCTGGGAGCAGCGCTGGAACATCGCCCGGGTCCCGTACGGGACGTCGAGCAGTTCGCAGATCGCCAGCGAGGGGATGGGCAGGGCGAAGTCCTCGACCAGGTCGACGACCGGCCCCCGCTCCGCCATGGCGTCGAGGTGCTCGGCGACGATGGTCTCGATCGCGGGCCGCAGCCGCTCGACCTGACGGACGGTGAAGCTGCCGGTGAGCATCCGGCGCAGGCGGGTGTGCTCCGGGCCGCTGTAGGCGGGCAGGAAGCCCGGGTGGTTGAACAGGGTGCGCGGCAGCGACGGGTCGATGCCGTCGCCCGTCACCAGGCGTTCCTCCGCGAAGGCGGCCCGGACGTCGCCGTACCGGGTGATGACGACGGCTTCGATGGCGCCGCGCACCGGGTGGTGCACGGGCAGCCTCGGCAGTCCGTCCTCCTCGCGCATCAGGCGGAGGTCCGGCGACGGGTCGAACGGACAGCGCCCGTCACGTTCGGAGGCGACGAAGGACGCCGAGCGGCGGTCGGGCATGGTGCGGTCTCCTCAACACATCACATCAGGGAAGGCGCGGGCCGGGCAGAGCGCGGGCAGGGAAGGCGCGGGCCGGGCAGGGCTCGGGACGGCGGGCGGGCCTACCCGTGGTACCGGGTGGAGGCGTGGTGCCAGTCGTAGGCGCCGCGGATGGTGGTCTGCAGCGCCTCCGTGCAGTAGCGCCGGAGCAGGTCACGCTCGGCCGGGTCGAGGTGGGCCGTCGCCGTGCCGTCGAGCAGGGCCCGCTGGGCGCCGGTGAACAGCTCCAGGGCCTCGCCGCGGCGGCGCACGGCCCGGTCGACGGCTTCCGCGCGGGTGAGCCCGTGTTCCCGTTCCAGGCAGAGCACCAGGTTGTTCTGCTCGCCCTGGGCGGCGTCCTTCTCCAGGGAGACGATGTCGTTGTCGCAGATGATGAACGTCTTCGTCATCTCGCGCAGGACGGACAGGTGCGGCAGTGAGTACAGGTGGTCCGGCAGGACGCACGAGGAGAGCCGCTCGGCGAGGTCGACGACCGGGGCCACCCCGATCGTGTGGCGCCGCACCCGCAGGTAGCTGCTCAGCGGCAGGGGCGCGCCGGACTGCCGGCTGCGCGCCTCGTGGACGTGGTGGTCGAGGTAGGAGGACCAGTGGGCCGCCGACCGCCGGATCCAGTCCGCGGGCATGCCGTGGCAGCTGCGCCGCCGCATGTCGGCGAAGGCGGCGGCCAGCGGCAGCGGGGAGGCCTCGCCGGTGACGCCCTCCCGGACGAGTCCGACGAGGTGGCGGACCCGCTCGGGCGAGCCGCCCCACTGCTCGTCGAGCGCGTCGTCGAACAGGAAGTACCAGCTCTGCTGGTCGACGCCGAGGTCCAGTTCGCTCCCGGTCGCGTTCGGGTAGAACATGGCGGCGATCAGCGGGAACTGGCCCTTGAGGTGGTGGGCCCGCTCCGCGTCCGTGGCGAGGAAGCCGAAGGACTCCGGCCAGGCGAGGTGGCGGTCGTGGGCGGCCCGGAAGTCCGGGCTGATCCGGCGCGGGAAGGGGACGCCCTCGTGGTCCGGGGCCCGGGCCGGCGCCCCCTGCTCCAGGGTCGGGGACTCTGCCGTGACTGTCATGGTGTGGCGCACCTCCGGGAACGGGGTCGGTTCGGTCGGCCTCCGGGGCCGGGGCCGTCGGGTCGGGTCCGGAAGGAAGCCGGTCCGGCCGGCCTCCGGGGCCGCCGACCGGGCCGCGGCCGGGGCCGGTTCAGGCGGCCGGCCAGGGGGAGACGCGCATGGGCAGCGCGTTGGGCCGGATCAGGGCGTGGACCACCGGCCGGACCCGGTGCCCGGCGGCGGGCCGCGGCCGCCACCGGGAGACGATCGAGCGCAGGACGACCAGCATCTCGGTCATCGCGAAGTGGTCCCCGATGCACCTGCGGTTGCCCAGGGCGAACGGGACGTAGGCGCCCGGTGGCAGGTCCCGCTCGGTGCGGTCGAGCCAGCGGTCCGGGTCGAACCGCATCGGGTCCGGGTAGTACGCCGGGTCCCGGTGCATCGTCAGCGCGCTGTAGATCAGTTCGGCCCCCTTCGGGAGGTCGACCCCGCGGACCCTCACCGGCTCCAGGGCCCGCCGCATCAGCAGCCAGCTGGGCTGGTGCAGGCGGAGCACCTCCCGCAGGAACCGGTCGGTGAAGGGAAGCGTCGCCGCGCCGGGCAGGGCGCCGGCGGGCAGGGCGTCGCACTCGGTCCTCATCCGCGCGGTGAGCTCCGGGCGCCGGCCGAGTTCGTGGAGCGCCCAGGCCAGGGTGGTGGACGTGGTCTCGGCGCCGGCCATGAGCAGGGACAGCAGTTCGTCGCGGGCTTCCAGGTCGGTCATCCCCTCGGGCTTGCCCGGGGTGCCGGCGAACATGATCGACAGCAGGTCGCCGCCGTTCCGCCCCTCGCTCCCGGCCTCCCGGGCCTGGCGCACCGCGGTGTCCGCGAGGTCACGCAGCGCCTCGGCCGCGGCCAGGTACCCGCGGTGCCCCAGCGCGGGCGAGGAGGCGATCGGGGCGGGCAGCAGGGTGCCCACGAAGACCCCGCGCATCACCGTGGCCAGGTGTTCGGCGACGCGCTCCCCCAGCTCGGCGACGGCTGCGGCGCCGTCCGGGCGTTCGGTGCTGAACAGCGTCGCCACGAGCATGGCGGTCATCATCCGGCGCAGCACGAGGTCCATGGCGATCGTCTCGCCGGGGCGCCAGGAGGCCACCTGTTCCTCGGCGATGCCGGTCATCGTGCCGACGCACGCGGCGATGCTGTCCCGGTGGAAAGCCGGTTGGAGAGCGCGCCGTTGGCGGATGTGGAATTCCCGCTCGGAGGTGATGATGCCGTTGCCGATGAAAGGCCGTGCGACGTCGAACAGCAGTCCTTTGCCGAACTTCCGGCTCTGTGTCAGGAGAACGTCGTGGACGGCCTCCGGCGAGTTCAGGACGAACACCGGGCGATTCCCGAGGAATATCCTCACGATGTCGCCCCGCGTCCTGATCGACTGCAGGAACTCGACCCGCCTGACGGCCAGCTGCGGCAGGTGGCCGAGCAGTGGAACGCGCCCCGGCGCGACGGGTGCCGCCGCGGGAGCGGTGGTGGAACGCACGGCCCCGCACCTCCCTGAAGTCTCGGATCGCAGATCCGTCCGGCGTTGGAACGCTCACTCGCTCGCGGTGCACGGTGATCATTGTCCGAGGCGTCCGGAGAGGTCAAGAGAGCGGCCGAAAATGCGCCGCCGGGGCACTTTTGAGCCGAACGACGCGAATTCCCCCACCTCCCGGCGCGTTCCAGGCCACCCGTACCGGATTGGACCGGGACTCCGCACCGCCGGGCGGTTAGCCTCGGGCGCACCGCACAGTCGATCGACGGAGAAACCCCATGCACCCCGAACTCGCCGCAGATCTGGGCCAGTTGCCCGAAATCCTGGCGGAGGCCCGAGAGCACGCGCTCGGCTTTCTGGACACCCTCGACGAGCGGCCGGTGTTCGAACCGACGGAGCCGCCCGCGAGCGCGCCGCTGACCGAGGAGGGCGGAGGGACCCGGGCCGCGTTGGCCGAGTTCGCGCGGCGCTGGGAGCCGCGGCTGTCCGCGAGCGCCGGACCGCGTTACTTCGGGTTCGTGACCGGCGGGGCGACTCCGGCGGCGCTCGCGGGCGACTGGCTGACCTCGGCCGTGGACCAGAACTCCAACTCCTCGCTGGACCCGGCCGGCCAGCAGCTGGAGCGGGAGACGGTCGGCTGGCTGCGCGAGCTGTTCGGCCTCTCGGCGGCGCACCACGGCACCTTCGTGAGCGGCGCGACGATGTCGAACACGGTGGGGCTGGCGATCGCCCGCGAGTGGCTGGGCGAGCGGCTCGGCGTGGACGTCGCCGAGGACGGGGTCGGCGCGCTGGGGCCGGTCCGGGTGCTGTCGGGCAGTGCCCACTCCAGCACCGCCAAGGCACTGTCCGTGCTGGGCCTGGGCCGCACCGCGCTGCGGTCCGTGCCCGTCCTGCCGGGGCGGGAGGCGGTGGACGTGGCCGCGCTGGAGCGGGCGCTGGCCGGGGCCCCGGGCCCGTGCGTGGTGGTGGCCAACGCCGGGACGGTCAACACCGTCGACTTCGACGACCTGCGCGCGATCGCCGCGCTGCGCGAGCGGTACGGCTTCTGGCTGCACGTGGACGCCGCGTTCGGCGCCTTCGCCGCGCTGTCACCGGAGCACGCGGAGCTGGTCGCGGGGCTGGACCTCGCCGACTCGGTCTGCGTCGACCTGCACAAGTGGCTCAACGTGCCGTACGACAGCGCCGTGCAGTTCACCCGCCGCCCGGACCTCCAGACCCGGGTCTTCCGGAACGCCGCCGCCTACCTCGGGCGTCCCCCGACCGGCGGCCAGGGGCACCCCCAGGGCGGGCAGCCGGACCTGGTCCACCTCACGCCCGAGAACTCCCACCGGCTGCGCGCCCTCGCCGCCTGGTTCACCCTGCGGGCGTACGGCCGCTCCGGACACCGGGAGATCGTGGAGCGCTGCGTCGCCGGAGCCCGGGCGCTGGGCGCGGAGGTGGCCCGGATCGACGGCCTGGAGCTGCTCGCGCCGGTGCGGCTGAACGTCGTCTGCTTCTCGCTGGCGGCGGATCCGACCACGGAGCGGCTGGCCGCGCTCGCCGCCGAGCTGGCCGGCGAGGCCTTCCTCACCCCCACCCGGTACGCCGGAAAGCCCGCCCTGCGCGCGGCGTTCAGCAACTGGCGCACGACCGGGGAGGACGTCCGGCGCACGGCCCGGGCACTGGACCGGGCCGTGCGGAAGCTGACGGCCTGATCACCGGGCCCGGCCGCACGGGCCCGGCGACCAGTGGCCCGATGGTCCGGACGGGGGGCGGGAGCGGCCTCAGCCCCGCTTGCTGTGCCCCGTCCCGCCGTCGATCAGCTCGCGCAGGATGTCCATGTGCCCGGTGTGCCGGGCCGTCTCGGTGGCCATGTGGACCAGCACCCAGCGCAGCGAGACGGAGTTGCCCGACCAGGAGGTGCCGACGTCCTCCAGCGCGAGCTCCCGGATCGCCTCGTCGGCACCGGCCCGGGCCCGCGCGTAGAACGCCAGGATGTCCGCCGTCGACTCGTGCGGCTCCACCCGCATGTCGGACTCGGCGTCGGCGTCGATGTCGAACGGCAGCGGACCCGTCTCCCGGCCGAACGCCTCCCGGAACCAGCCGAGTTCGGCACCGCCGAGGTGCTTCACCATGCCCAGCAGGTTCGTCCCGGAGGGTGTCATCGGACGGCGCAGCTGCTCGTCGTCCAGCCCCTCCAGCTTCCACAGCACGACGTCGCGGTGCCGGTCCAGCGCCGCATGAAGGATTTCCTTCTCCCCACCCGTGAAGGGCGCACGATTGCTCATGCGCGGGACCGTACCAGCCGCCACCGACAGTTCGGCGCCCGACCGCCACCGCCCCCAGGCCCCGGGAGGGCCACGCGCTCACGGGGTCGAGGAGCTCACGGGACGAGGAGCTCACGGGGTCACGGGTGCGCCCCGTCCCCGTACACGCCGCCCGCCCGGTCCGTCAGCCCGGCCATGAACTCCGCGTGCGCGAGGTTCATGAAGGACAGCGGGCGCCAGCGGGCGCGGTGGTCGGGGTGGTCCCGGAAGTTGCCCGCCGTCTCGCACAGCCGCTCCCACCAGATCATGGCGTCCTGGCGCATCCGCTGCGTCCAGCCGGGCTCGTCGTTGCGGCCCTCCAGCACCACCTCCTCCCAGGCGACCAGGATGTCGGAGAGGAAGACGCAGTCGTAGGCGGTGACCTGGGCGAGCCGCTCGGCGGCGAACCGGGCGCTGGTGCCCTCGGGTTGGGCCTCGACCAGCTCGCGCATCCGGGCGGCCAGGAAGGCCTGCAGCGGGGTGACGTCGTCGGTGTGGAGGTCGTCGGAGAACTCCAGCAGTTCCACCTGCTTGCGTCGGCGTGCCATCGGGCGGCGTCCTCTCGGTTCGGACGGTACCCGCACGCTGACGGACCGTCACGGTTCTCGCGACCGACTCTAACGGCTCGGACCGGACATCACGGCGGTTTTCCCGACCTCCCACCCCGGTCCACCGCCCCTGCCGCCCCCCGGGGACCGCCACGCCCGACCCGTGCGCCGGACCTCGCCCCCGACAGCGACCCGAAGGATGATGATGTCCCCATGACCGCAACTCCTTTCGACCCGTACGCGCTGCTCGCGCAGAGCCGCCTCGGCGTCCTCGCCACCATCAAGGCGGACGGACGGCCGCAGCTCTCCCCCGTCATGCCGTTCTACGACCGGACGGCGAACGCCATCCTGATCTCCACCCGGGACGGGCTCGCCAAGACCGCCAACCTGCGCCGGGACCCCAGGGTCAGCCTGGAAGTGACCGGGCCCGACGGCCGCTCCTGGGCGACCGCCGAGGGCGTGGCCACCCTGACCGGGCCGTCCACCGACCCCGAGGGGCCGGAGGTCGAGGCACTGGTGGACTACTACCGCCGCGCCGCCGGCGAGCACCCGGACTGGGCGGAGTACCGCGAGGTGATGGTCTCCGACCGCCGGGTGCTCCTCACCATTCCGGTCGACCACGTGTACGGCACCCACCTCTGACCGAACCGGCACCCGGCCGCCGCCCGCGGGGGCGGCGGCCGGGCCCTTCGCCCCCTGGGGGCCGTGGCGAACCACCCTCCGCCACCGGGCGGTTCAGCGCCGCGTCGCCGTGACCACGGTGGCGTCCAGGTCCTCCTCGCGGCTCTCCACCGCCGCCAGCCCGGCCGCCCCGGTCACCGCGAGGGCCGCCGGCACCTGCCGCTCACTGGTCTCGAACAGCAGCGATCCGCCGGGCGCCAGCCACCGCGGCACCTCCGCGACCACCCGCCGCAGGACGTCCAGCCCGTCCGCCCCGCCGTCCAGCGCGGGCCTGGCCTCGTGGAGCCGTGCCTCGGGCGGCAGCAGTCCGAGGTCCCCGGTCGGCACGTACGGCACGTTGGCGATCAGCACGTCCACCCGGCCGGCCAACTCCGGCGGCACGGCGGTGAACAGATCGCCCTCGAAGACCCCCGCCGCGACGCCGGCCAGGTTGCGGCGGGCGCAGCGGACGGCGTCCGGATCGATGTCGGCCGCGTACAGCCGGACCGGGTGCGCGGCCGCGGCCGCCACCGCGGCGCCCAGCGCGCCGCTGCCGCAGCACAGGTCGAGCACCACCGCGCCCGGGGCGGTCAGCTCGGTGGCGGTGGCGACCAGGAACTCGCTGCGGCGGCGCGGGACGAAGACGCCCGGGTCGACGGCTATCCGCAGTCCGGCGAACTCGGCCCAGCCGACGACGTGTTCGAGCGGCCGCCCGTCGGCACGCGAGCGGACCATGGCGGCCAGGTCGGCGGGCGAGGCGGCGGCGGAGAGCAGGATCCGCGCCTCGTCCTCGGCGAACACGCACCCGGCGGCGCGCAGCCGGGAGACCACCGAGGAACGGAGGGAGGCGGAAGGGAAGACCGGCAAGAGAACCCCTTCGGGGGAGGACGGGAGGGCTGACGATTCCGTCAGGGCTCCCGCGAGGGCCGACGCCGCGTCGGCGCGCCCTCCACGCTAAGCGCGCGGGGCGCCCGCACGGCCGCGCTCCGGGAGCACCCGATCGGACGTTCCGGTCACGGGTCTCACCTCCCTGAGTCACGGTCATACTCGGCGTCGGCCACCCTACCGCACCCGAGCGGCGGGAATGATCGGAATGATTCCGAAGAGCCCTTCGGCCACACCCGGCCAGCCCCACCACGTCCGGCCAGCCCCGCCACGTCCGCCATGTCCGTCACGTCCGTCACGCCCGCCACGCCCGCGGCAGGTTGTGGCGAGCCGCGAGCCAGCGGGACACGCCGCCTCCCGCTCGCTCATCCGAGCGATTCGACAGGTCCACTGACAGTACTTCAGTGATAACGGACCGTAGCGAACGAGCATATTAACGCCATGACGAGACTCTCCCGCGGGCCGTCACGGCTTCGCGCCCGAACGGCCCGCTTCATCGGCGCCGCGGCCACCCTGGGTCTGCTCGGCGCCGGCCTCACCGCCCCGCTCGCCCAGGCCGTCGCTCCCGCCCACCACCCCTCCGCACCGCTGCCGGAGCGGGTCCGGGCCACCGGCACACCCCTGCTCCAGGAGACCTTCACCGGTGCCACCGCCGACCCGCGCTTCATCGGCGTCGGCTCCGCCTGCCTCACCGGCGCGGCCCCCGCGACGCCCGGGCCCGGCGACCACCCGCTCGGCGGCTGCCCCGCCGCCGAGACCGGCCCGGTGCCGCCGCTGAACAGCGCCCCGCTCGGCTACCTCCGGGTCACCGACGCGAGCAACGACCAGAGCGGCGCGGTGCTCTTCGACCAGGCACTGCCGGCCGGCAACGGCCTGGACGTGACCTTCGACCAGTGGCAGTACGGCAGCACCACGCCGAACACCCCGGCCGACGGCATCTCCTTCTTCCTGGTGAACGGCGACGTCTCGCTCACCCACCCCGGCGCCTTCGGCGGCAGCCTCGGCTACGCCCAGAAGCTGCCCGACGACAACCCGAACCTCGCCTTCCTTCCCGGCGTCGACCGCGGCTACCTCGGCGTCGGCCTCGACGTCCTCGGCAACTACTTCGGCGACTGGGAGCAGCGCGGCAACGGCTGCACCCAGCGCTCCCCCGCCGGCACGTCCTTCCGCATCCCCGCGCCCGGCTCCAACATGGTCACCGTCCGCGGCCCCGGTGACGGCACCACCGGCTACTGCTTCCTGACCGCCACCACCAGCAACTTCACCACCAACGGCCCGTGGCCCTCCACCCTGCCCGGCAAGCTCCAGGGCCCGCTCACCTCGCTGCCGCCCGAGGTCACCCCGGATCAGGCGCAGACCCTGCTGGAGCCCTCACGCCGCCGGGTCAACGTCCACCTCACCCCCGCGCCCTCCCCGGTGCTGACGGTCTCCGTCGACTTCAACGACGGCACCGGTTCGCACCAGGTGCTGCAGACCCCCGCGCCGACTCCGGTGCCCTCGACCTACAAGTTCGGCTTCGCCGGGTCCACCGGCCTGTTCACCGACGTGCACCTGATCCGCAACGTGGTGATCTACACCGACCAGCCGCTGCCCGAGCTGAACCTCGTCAAGCAGGCGCACGAGCCGCTGCCCGGCCTGATCACGGTGGGCACCCCGATCCCGTACGACTTCGTCGTCACCAACTCCGGGAACGTGCCGATCAGCAACCTGGCCGTCAACGACCCCAAGGTCGGGCCGGTCAGCTGCCCCGTGGCCACCCTGGCTCCCGGTGAGACGGTGACGTGTACGGCGACGTACCTGGTCACCGCCGAGGACGCCGCCCAGGGGCACGTCGCCAACACCGCCCAGGCCACCGGGACGACCGACGGGGGCCCGGTCACCTCACCGCCGTCCTCGGAGAACGTGCCGGTGATCGCGCCCCCGGGGATCGCCATCGTCAAGCACGTCGACGCGGCCGAGCCGTTCCACGTCGGGGACACCGTGCCGTACACCTACAAGGTCACCAACACCGGCGGGACGGAGGTGACCAACCTCGCGGTGACGGACGACAAGGTCACCGGGATCACCTGCGACTCCACCACGCTGGCGCCGGCCGGCAGCCCCGGGGACAGCACCCAGTGCCACGGCAGCTACGTCGTCACGGCGGCCGACGCCCAGGCCGGGCAGGTCACCAACCACGCCCACGCCACCGGGGACTCGAACGGCCGGCCGGTCACCTCGCCGGAGGCCGACGCCACCGTCACGGTGGTCGGCCCGTCGTCGCTCGGCCTGACCAAGCAGGCCGACACCGCCGGGCCGGTGCACGTCGGGGACACCGTGCACTACACCTACACCGTCACCAACACCGGGTCGACGACGCTGCACGACCTGTTCGTCACCGACGACCACGCCCCCCAGGTGACCTGCGACCGGACCACCCTCGACCCCGGCCAGAGCGCCACCTGCCACGGCACCTACACCGTCACCGACGCCGACCTCCAGCTCGGCCACCTCACCAACACGGCCCAGGCGGCGGCCACCGGCCCGCAGGGGCAGGAGGTGGTGAGCCCGATCGCCCAGGTGACGCTGCCGGTGGCGGGCGTCGCGCGGCTGAGCCTCCAGAAGAAGGCGGACAGCGCCGGCCCCTTCCACGTCGGCGACACCGTCCACTACACCTACACCGTCACCAACACCGGGACGGCGGTCGTCGACAACCTCACCGTCAGCGACGACCACGTCCGGAACGTGACCTGCGACCGGACCACCCTCGACCCGGGGCAGAGCGCCACCTGCCACGGCACCTACACCGTGACGGCGGCCGACGGGCAGGCGGGGCACGTCACCAACACCGCCCACGCCAACGGCACGGACCCGCAGGGGCAGCCCGTCCAGAGCCCGCCCGGCCAGGCCACCGTCGACGTGGTCACCCCCGTGTCCTCGCTGTCCATCACCAAGCGGGCCGACAGCGCCGGACCGTTCCACGCCGGTGACACCGTCCACTACACCTACACCGTCACCAACACCGGCAACACCACCCTGACCGACCTCACCGTCAGCGACGACCGCGTCCACGGCGTCACCTGCGACCAGAGCACCCTCGACCCGGGGCAGAGCGCCACCTGCCACGGCACCTACACCGTGACCACCGCCGACGCCCAGGCCGGACACGTCACCAACACCGCCCACGCCAACGCCGACGACCCCCAGGGACAACCCGTCCAGAGCCCGCCGGCCCAGGTCACCGTCGTTGTGGTCCCCGCCGGCGAGTCCTCGCTGTCCATCACCAAGCGGGCCGACGCCGAGGGCACCGTGTACCCGGGCGACACCGTCACCTACACGTACACGGTGACCAACACCGGCTCCACCACGCTGACCGACGTCGCCGTCAACGACGACCGGGTCCAGAACGTGACCTGCGAGCAGACCACCCTCGAACCGGGCGAGAGCACCACCTGCCAGGGCACCTACACGGTGACCGAGGAGGACGCCCAGGCGGGCAGCATCACCAACACCGCCCGGGCCACCGCGGTCGACCCGGAGGGCGGGACCGTGGAGAGCCCGCCGGTCGAGCTCTGCGTCGTCGTCGCGCCCTGCCCGCCGAAGGGGCACGACCACAAGGGCGGCGGGGGCCACGGCTGCCCCGGCCACCCGGGCCACCACCCGGCTCCACCGCAGGACGGCGCGAAGGGCGGGCTGCCGGAGGCCGGTGCGCCGGCCGCCGCCGTGGGCGCGAGCCTGGCCGGGGGCGGTCTGATGACCGTCGGCGGCCTGATGCTCCACCGGGCCCGCCGCCGGGCCGGCGCCGGGCGGCCCGTGGGGTAGCGGCCTCCGCGACTCCGCCGCGGGACGGCGTTCGGGCCGCCCCCGGTGCCTTCGGGTACCGGGGGCGGCCCGCCGTACGGGCGGGGTTTCGTCCGACCGGCCGGACGGGCGACCAGCCGACCGGTCGGGGTGTCAGGCGGGGTGCGGGGCCAGGGGCCTGGTGCGGTAGCCGCCGGCTGTGCCCGGGGGCACCAGGCAGGGCAGCAGCCAGTCCCAGAGGGCGCCGACCCGGCGGGCCCGCTCCTCGGCGGGGCAGCCGTCGGCGAACACGACCTCCAGGCCGCAGGCGGCGGTCACCACCAGGGTCTCCGGGCCGAGGCTTCCCGCCCGGTCGCGCAGTTCCCCCGCCCGGCGGGCACCGGCCAACAGCTCGCGCACGACGCCCGCCCAGACGCTGTGGAAGCCGCGCGGGTCGGTGAAGGCCGGCTGCCTGGGGTCGGCCGCGGCCTTGCCCGGCGCGGCCGTCGCGGACCCGGCCGTCGCGGACCCGGCCGTCGCGGGCCCGAGCTGCCAGCCGGTGTCCTCGCGACCGAGCCGGAAGGCCGCCCGGATCACCGGATCCGTCCCGAGCGCGGTGACCAGCCAGTGCCCCGCGTCGATCAGCCCCTGGAGCGGGGAGGAGGAGGCCCTCAGCTCCGCGCAGGCCGACCGCAGCGAGTGCTCGGCCTGCCCGGACACCGCTCTGGCCAGCTCCTCCTTGGAGGCGAAGTGGAAATACAGCGCCCCCTTCGTCACCCCGGCGGCCGCGGCGATCTCGCCGAGGGTGGCCCCTGCGTAGCCGCGGCGGTCGAACAGTGCCGCCCCCGCCTCCACCAGCCGCCCGCGCGTCCGTTCCGACCTCTCCTGGACCACCTGTCCCACAACCCCTCACAACGACAAGCAGGTTACGACCAGACCACGGCCGCCCTGGTCGGGCACCACGGCCTCCGACGGCCGTCCGCGGCCGGTGCCGCCGAAGCGGCGCCGACCCGGACGGCCGACAGGTTCAGCCGACCCGGCTGAACCGCGCCGCCGCCTCCGGCCCGGCGGCCGCACCGGCGGGCTCGCGCTCCGCCGAACGGTCCGGCGAGCGCTCCGGTGCGGCGAGCAGGATGGAGCGCTGGAGCCTCCGCAGCCCGATCGAGGGCTCCATGCCCAACTCCCGCACCAGGGTGTTCCGCAGGCGCTGGTACGCCTCCAGCGCCTCGCCCCGGCGGCCGGAGCGGTGCAGCGCGATCATGTACTGGCCGTGCAGGCTCTC